>JANWYM010000023.1 GCA_025055355.1 Abditibacteriales bacterium | reverse complement strand
GTTGAGGGAAGCGGCTGGCGTGCTCCATGATGAACTTGATAGCGCGTTCGCTGATGGCGGGCAAATCGTCCAGACTGGGATTCGCCCACAGGTATCGCTTCCAGCCGCCGATTTCGACTGCGCCGAGTTGGGGATGAGAGAACGGCTGCCAGTTCACAAACGCGCCGTAGTCGGGGTGGGCGTCGTGCCATTGGAGCAGCCGCTTCTCAAAATCGCGCCGCTGTTCTTCGGTGGATTCAAACGACGCTTGGGTGCTGATGCCCGCCGAGGTGTGCAGCGTGCCGAGTTCGATTTCAAACACGAACAGCCCGACATGCTCATAGCCCCACTCGGTAAAATGCCCGCGCAGGCAGTTGGGCTTCTCGTCGGCGTGGTGATAGTCGGTGACAGCGTAGAGCGGGAAGCCCGTGAGTTCTACACCCTTGCGCCCCAACTCCTTCATGGCGCGCAGGTCGCCGTCGGGGAATTCGTCTTCGCTTATACTGGCGGGCGGGCGCAGTAGCGCCTGCGGTCCGGTGTGGAAGCCCAACATACCGAAGATATTCGGATGGGCGAAAACGAACTCCGCCAGGGCGCGCATCTCCGGCTCGGAGAAGGGGAAATCGCCCGCGCCGAACTGCACGTGTTCGGGCTGCCAGTTGGCGCCCCAGTTGCGGTTCCAGTCGAAGGTGCGCGTCGCCTCGTGGAACTCGCCGCCGTCCCAGTCGTGAATGATCCCCTCCGTCGCCACCCGATAGAACGGCCCTGGGTCGTGCGGCTGGCGTGGGAGGAGGCGGCGCGGCTCATCGGGGTCGAGTCTCAGGTTGCCGTGCGCGTCCTGCCAGCGCATTGTTAGGATGAGCCCGTCGCCGTTGACGTCCTGCGGAATCAAAGTGTTCGCCTCGCGTCGCACCGCGAAGCGGCTGCGAATCGCGCCGCCTGTGCGCAAGGCGTATTCCGCTCCGTCGGGGTTGAGGCGCGGGATGACGTAAAACGCCACGTTGTCCAGCAGTCGCGTCACGGCTTCGTCCCTCCCGAACTGCGAAAGGAGATGGTGACAGAGGGCGAGACCGGACATCGTGCCGGCAACCTCCGCCGCGTGAATGTTCGCATGAACGAGATAAGCCGGCTTCTCCGCCGCTGCGCCCGTCGCGCCGTTGGTGATTTCCAGCACCCACAACTGTCGTCCCTCGCGGCTCTCCCCCATCGAGCGCAGCCGCGCCAACGCCGGCGCCTCTTTCGTCAGGCGCCGCAGGTAGTTCGTCAGTTGCGCGTAAGAGTAAAACTGTTGAAAGTTGACCGGTGACAAAGCGAGCCTCCTTTTCGTGTCCCTCATTATACTGGCTTCGTTCGGAGCAAGCAACATCTCCGGCCGCGTCTGTGGTATAAGGCAGACGGCAATCACTCGCATGGCCGGGAGGAACTCATGAGCGCACTTGCCCTCACAACGGAGCACATTGCCGTATCAGTCGGTTCGGACGCCTTGATACGCCCGCCGCAGCCGCGCAACCTCAAGGAGTCGGGTCTGAGTTACCGCGTGGTCGAGAGCCTAATTCTCAAAACCATCAAACAGGAAGGCGCGATGTCGCTGGAGATGCTCTCGGAGAGCCTGAAACTCCCCATCGGCGTTTTCAAGGACATCGTCCTCAGCCTCCATCACCGCGAGGTGCTGGACACGCCGATGCCGCTGCATTACGACCTGACAAATAAAGGGCGCGAACTTGTCCATCACTACGAAAACGAGGACGCCTACGTCGGTCCTGCGCCGGTGTCGTTCAAGGACTACTGTGAGACCGTGCTGCGGCAGGCGCAACGCGAGCGGCGCGTGACCCAGCAGGAGGTGGATGAGGTCTTTAAGGACTATCCGATGCGCCCCGAACTGCGGCGCCTTCTCAAAGAGGGGTTCAACTCGCAGCGGGTCATCATCTTCTGGGGACCGCCGGGCAACGGCAAGTCGCTGGTGACGGACAACCTGCACCGCCTGCTCAAAGACCCCGTGCTGCTGCCCTACGCTTTTGAGTTCAACAACCGCGTCGTGCAGTATTACGACCCCGCCTACCATCACCTCCTCACCGACCTCATGCAGCGCGAAGAGGAAGCGACGGCGAACGCTTTAGGCACCTCAGGCAAACCCGACCGCCGTTGGCTCATCTCGCGCCCCCCGCTGGTCACGGTGGGGACGGAGTTCCGCGTGGAGCATTTTCAAATCGCCTTCGACGGCAAGTTCGACGCGCCCCCGCACGTCAAAGCGAACAACGGCATCTTCATCTTCGACGACCTCGGACGCCAGACGCAAGACCACAACATGATTCTCAACCAGTTCATCTACCCCCTGGAGCAGCAGGAAACCATCGTTAAGTTCGCGGGCGGCAGCAGCATGAGAATCCCTTATAGACAGCGGTTGTTCCTGTCCACCAACCTCAACTTCCACCACATCATTGATGACGCCTTCGCCCGCCGCCTGCTGTTCCAGGTGCTGGTGGACCGACCCACCGATGCCCTGTGGAAGCAGATCGTCGTCAACATCGCCAAAAAACACGGCATCTCCGAAGAATTCGCCCAGACCTTGGCGCGCAAACTGCTGGGCTGGTTCAAGCGCGACGGGCGCGTGCTGCGCGCCGTAGACCCGCGCAACATTTTCATCATGCTGGACGCCACCTTGGATGAGGGCGAACAACTCAAGGACAAACTCACCTTTGACCTGTTTGAGCGCGTCTATCGCCAGTATCCGCCCGCCTACGAGAAGGACGCCGTCGGCTATCTGCTCTACAAGGAAGCCTCCGAAGCAGAGTTCAAGGATGCCTTCCTACACGTCGCCCGTTCCTACGATGTGGATGAACTGCTGGCGCGGCGGTTGGCGGACCGCCTGTGGGACTGGTTCCAACGCGACGGACGGATGCCGCGCACCGTTGACCCCAGCAACCTGTTCGCCGTCATTGAGGGTATGCTGGAGGAAGGCGAGGCCGTCCGGGAGAAACTGACAGAGCCCCTGTTCGAGGAAGCCTACCGCTCCTACGCGCCCTACTACCGCGAATACGCCCAGCGCGCCGCCGCCGCGATTGGCTTGGGTGGGAAATAGAGTTGACCCTCAGATGACACCAAGAACGCGGGTTGTGATGGGGGACTTTCTCTCTTCAACCTTCGCCTGGCAGGCAGCGCAACGCCTGGGGCGTTACGACGGCGATCAATCGCCTGACGACAGACCGACGGGAACTCCATGCTGCTGGCGGCGTCTTTGCTTACGACAACGCAATCGCCAGAAGGAGCGTGAACCCCATGCGAAAAACGCCTCTGTGGTTGATGATGGTTCTATCGGCTGTTCTGCTCGTGCAGATCCCGCAGGAGGCATGCGCGAAGATCAGCATCGAAGAGGAAAAGAGAATCGGAGCACAGGCGGCTGCGGAGATTGACCGCAAGGAGAAGGTGACGACGCAGGGTGAGTTCGCCCGCAGGGTGAGAGAGATTGGCGAGAAGTTGGTGCAGGCGGCGGAGAACAGGGATTTTCAATTCACGTTTAAGGTGATTGACAAAAAGGAGGTCAACGCCTTCGCGCTGCCGGGTGGCTACATCTACGTTTACACGGGCTTGAAGAAGGCGGTGGAGACCGACGACCAGTTGGCAGCAGTGCTGGCGCACGAGATCATTCACGTCACCAACCGCCATTGGGCGCGGCAGTATGAGAAGGCGCAGCAGCGCAACCTGATTTTGAGTCTGGGGCTACTCCTCACCAAAGGCGGGAAGAACGTCCGCCTGCTCGCGGGGGTCATTGACTTCGTGGAGGGGAACAAGTATTCCCGCCGTGACGAGAGCAACGCCGACTACGACGGCATGGAACTGATGGTCAAAGCGGGCTACAACCCCGATGGCATGGTGGAGATGCTGCAAAACCTCAGCAAGGTCTCCAAGGACACCCCCCGACTCCTCGCGTGGACGAGCGACCATCCCAGCATCCGCCAGCGCATCGAGGCGGCGAAGAAACACGCGGAGGAGATTCGCAAACGACAGAACGAGTCAACGGCTCAATGAAGTCATAATGAGGGTTGCGGGGTTGCCCTCATCGCTTTCCCTCTCCCCGATGCAAATGAGGATGATGCCGCGTTGGGTGTCATTGCGAGCGGAGCGGAGCAATCCTCCATCTTGTCATTGCGAGTGGAGCGGAGGATTGCTTGGCTCTGCTTGCAATGACATCCAACGCGCCATGACAGGTATTTTCATCGGGGAGGGGTTAAGGGGGAAAGAAATGAGGGCAACCGTGTCACTTTTGACGCATTGACCCGTTACTCGTTAACCCGCCCGCTGTCTAATTAAGCGTCTCGGCGCGTTGACAGCGCAGGGGCAGAAGGATATACTCTAAGTTGACTCCTCTCATCGGAGGGTGGGGATGAAACCGAAACAACAAAGAAAACTCATCGTCGGTGGAACGATTGTGTTCGGCGCGATGACGCTGCTGGTCGCGTTTGCGGTCGTGGGGAATTCGATGCCGATCCTCAAGGTCAGCGATGTCGTAGCCAAGGGCAGCCAACTCTACGGACGGCCCCTGATGGTTGACGGCAAGGTGGTTGCGGGCAGCATCAAACGTTATTCAAAGCCGCTTATGGTGAAATTTTCCGTGAGAGATTTGAAAAATCCGGCAGTGACTTTGCCCGTTGTGTATCGGGACGCCCCGCCCGATACGTTCAAAGACGATGCGACCGTGCACCTGCAGGGCGTGATAGACCAGCAGGGCGTTCTGCAAGCCGACAAGATGCTGACGCAGTGCCCGTCTAAGTATGAGAAGGATTATGAGAGGTTGGACAAGGACAAGAAGAAGTAGCCCCATGAGGGTATGAGAGATGATGATTCCATAGGCAGGGGGATTCGTCCCTGCCTTTCTTTTGAGTGAGGTGGATGATGGCAGCGGATTTGGGAAGATTTTCAATTCTGTTCGCGCTGCTGTGCGCGGCATATACCCTGGTGGCGGGGATTTATGCCGGGCGTGCGAAAGACCGCTTGCGACAGGAACAATGGTGGCAGAGCGCGCGGCGGGGGCTGCTGGCGGTGTTTCTGCTGTGTGCGCTGGCGATAGGGGTTCTGATTCATGCGTTCGTGACGCATAACTACAACATCACTTACGTCTGGTCGGAGTCCAATCGCGGGATGCCCGTGCAATACAAGGTCTCCGCGGTGTGGGGCGGACAGGACGGGAGTTTGCTGTTGTGGGTGTTCGTCCTGTCCTGCTACGGGGCGTTGATGGTGTGGCGTCCGCAGCCGACGGTGCGCAGCATCATGCCCTACACGGCGGCGGTCATGGCGATCACGCAGGTCTTTTTCCTCCTCCTCGTCAACTTCACCGCCAACCCCTTCCGCGTCGGGCCGCCGCATGGGTTGGAGGGCATGAAATGGCCTCCCCCCGACGGCCGGGGCTTAAATCCCCTGTTGCAAAACTACTGGATGCAACTGCATCCCCCCGCGCTTTACATCGGCTACGTCGGCTTGACGGTCCCGTTCTGTTATGGCATGGCGGCGCTGATGAGCGGGAAGTTGGACAGCGACTGGATCATCGCGGTGCGCCGCTGGACGCTGTTCGCGTGGACCTTTTTGGGCTGTGGCATTTTGTTGGGGGGCATCTGGGCGTATGAGACATTGAGTTTCGGTGGCTACTGGGCGTGGGACCCAGTGGAGAACGCTTCGCTGATTCCGTGGCTGACCGGCACCGCGTTCCTGCACTCGGTGATGATTCAGGAGAAGAAGGGGATGCTCAAGGGCTGGAACATGGTGTTGGTCATCATCACCTTCGCCCTCAGCATCTTCGGCACGTTCCTCACGCGCAGCGGCATCATTCAGTCGGTGCACGCCTTCGCGCAGTCGGGCATTGGCCCTTACTTCTGGACGTTCCTGCTGCTGATGATTATTTTAGGCTTTGGGTTTCTGTTCCTGCGGGGATGGTATGTCTCGGCGGGTCTCGTCACGCTGTTCACGTTCGGGCTTTTCATCATTCATACCTTCGGTCGGTTGAAAACGGGGATTCATCCTCCCGCCCCGGACACGCCTAACGCGCCCCTGCCACCGGAGGGAGCGGAATATCTCTTGCTCGCCGTCTCCTTTGCCGTCGCGGGCGCGATGGCTTACGTGGTGTCCTCCGAACTCATAGGCATCTTCAAGAACGATGGCAAGCCGCGTTACAATGCCCTGCAAGGCGACAACGAATTTGAGTCGTGGCTGTCGCGGGAAGCCGCGTTTCTGGTCAACAACTGGCTGTTCGTCGGGGCGGCGTTTGCCGTGTTGTTCGGGACGATGCTGCCCAACCTGACGGAAGCCCTGTGGGGCGCCAAAATTACGGTGGCGGGACCTTACTTCAACGTCGTCATGCCGCCGATTGGGTTGGCGCTGTTGTTCCTCACCGGCGTCGGACCGTTGATTCCGTGGCGGCGCGCTTCGCCCAAGAACCTGTGGCGCAACTTCCGCCTGCCTGCCGCCGTCGCGGGCGCGTCCCTGCCGCTGCTGTGGCTGATGGGTGTGCGACAGGATGCCTACATCGGTCCCATTCCCATTTCGTTCTCGCTCATTGTGCTGGCGACGTGCGTGTTCGTGACCGCAACGATTGTGTGGGAGTTCTATCGCGGCGCGAAGGCGCGACACGCCTTGACGGGCGAGTCCTATTTTGCCGCACTGATTAACCTGACCCTGCGCAACCGCCGCCGCTACGGCGGTTACATCGTCCACTTCGCGGTCGCGTTGTTCTTCGCAGGTGTGACGGGTTCGATGATGTATAAAGTCGAGGTGCGCAAGGACTTGCACCCCGGTGATACCCTGCGCATCGCGGGCTACGAATTGAAGTTAAACAAAGTCGCCATCGAACGCGTCCCCGGCTGGAAGGAGAGTCTGGTCGCGCACGTGGACGTTGCGCTCAAGGGGCGCAAACTCCTGACTCTTAAACCCCGACAGGACACCTTCGAGGGCTTCGGACGCGACATGCAGCAGACGCCCATCCCCGCCATCCTCTATACCCCGCAGCACGACCTCTACCTCGTGCTGCGACAGGTGGCGAACCCAAATAACCTCAAGTCCACCTCTATCCATCTGCAAGTGTATCTTTTCCCCATGGTGTTGTGGGTATGGGTCAGCGGCGTCATCTTCCTTATCGGCAACTTCGTCTGCATGTTGCCCGGCGCTAAGGAACTGCGCGCCCCCGAGCGGGTGACGGTGAAGGGGTGGGTGATGGAGCGATGAGAAAATTGGGAAATTGGGGAATTGGGAAGGGTCGTTCTGTCAATTTCCTAATTTCCTTCATTTCCTTCGTTTCCCTTGTTTCTTTCGTTTCCTGCGTTGATGCGGAGACGACGGTGAAGGATGTCACGTCTTCGTTGGTGTGCAAGTGCGGCTGTGGGAACATGCTGATTAGCGCGTGCGAGTGCACCAATGCGCAGGTGTATCGCGCCATTGTCACGCAGCAAATTAAAGCGGGGATGTCCAAAGAGGAGATTCTGGACTCGCTGGTAAAGATGACAGCCTCGCAGAAGTTAAAGGACCTCGCCGAACAGGTCGAGCGAGAAGGCGCGGTGGCGGAGGCGGCAGTTATGGAGGGCTTTCGGCAACTCCTGAAGGAATATGGCGTTGAACGCTTCAGCGGTTTTGGGTTCGGCGACGTGGCTTACTTCCTCAAAAACTGCGGGCGCGGCGAGGAAATTCTGGGCGCGCCCAAAGCCCAAGGGGTCCACCTGATTGGCTGGACACTGCCGTTCATCCTCCTTCTCGTGAGCGGCGGGGTGATTGGCATGTTTTTGATGCGGCTTAAGAACCGAGCGATCCCTGCTCCCTCCACGCCCGACAGTGCGTCTGTAGAGAGATCGCAAGCCACCTCGTCTCCCTCCGCGTTGAGCGCCTACGAGGCGCGATTGGATGAGGAGTTGAAGAAGTTTGATTTTTGAATTCAGCAGGTCGCGGCAGGTGTCATTCCGAGCGTAGGGAAGCAGTTTCTGCGTGTGCGGATGTCCCTGCGCTTGGAATAACACCCGCACACGCAGAGGATGGCTTCGCTGCGCTCGCAACGATACCCGTCGTGACTCGCTAATGGCATCCGTCATGACTTGCTCACGACGTCCATGGTGACCTGCTAATGACAGTCGTTGTGACCTGTTAACGACATCCGTCCTAACTTGCTGAGGTTAGAAATACATGTTTTATTTGCTTACGGGTTTGATTTTCATCGCCGTCGCGGGCTACGTTCTATATCCGCTGCTGCGCCGCCCGTCGCGCGCCGAGCGATGGGAGGCGCAACTCAACGGCGCGGTCGGCAGCCTGCAAGAGCAGCGCGACGCCATTTATGCTGCGCTCAAAGAGTTGGACTTCGACTTTCAGACGGGCAAACTGTCCTCAGAAGATTACGAGAGTTTGCGCTCCCGATACCGTCAGCGCGCCGTCGCCATTTTGCAGCAGATTGATGAGGTGCAGAAGAAAGGCGCGCTGGACTACGAACTGGAAGCCGAAATCCAAATCGCCCGCGCCCGCCGCGCCCGTCAGCGCAAACAACGGAAGGGGCGTCCGTCATCGTCGTGGGCGTGCGTTGAATGTGGGCGCATGATGACGGCAGCGGATAATTTCTGCTCCGGCTGCGGAGCGAAGAAACCTCATCCGTAGGAAGGCAGAAAAAGACCTACTGCAAATTTTTTGAGAGTCTGCTGCAATAATTGATGAACCCAACTCTAACGCCATCGGGCACCGCTCCTGGGACGATCGGGAGGCGCCTTCTCCTTGGCTCAACGGATGCGGTTTTTGAGTGATGAGCACATGACCCCTCACGATACTCAGATTGAAGAGGGATTCAACATGACCCGGGATGAACTCCAGAGAAAAAGGCGCATAGGGCGGTTCTTCCTTCTTGCTCTCACGTCGTCTTTGCTCATCAGCGCGGTGAGCGCACAAACCAAGCGCCTGACCGAGGACGAGGCGTGGGAACTGGTGCGGCAGGCTTACTATGCTTACTTCCGTGACGGCAAGGACCCTGACCGCGCTATCCTCTTGCTACAAAGGGTGCTGGCCTCCTATCCAGAGGGCTTTCGCGCCACCTCGCCCAAAAACCGCGATGAATTGATTCGCAAGGGGGATGCTGCAGCCTTAGAACGTGCTCTTCAAGAGGTCGGAGACGAGCGTTTCGATCTGGATGTGGATGGATGCTTGACCGAGATCTACTACGCCGCAAAGAAGGATTTTAGAAAGGCAGCCTACTACGCAGAAAGGGCAATGAAGAGATCTCCTAATAGCCAAAGGGGAAGTTTAGAAGAAAGCCGCAAGGTCCTTTTGCAACGTGGGGAAGCCCTGCCTCTCATGGTCCTCATCAACGGACGTCCCGTGCGATGGTCTGCTCTGTCCCACCCGCCCAAACCTGAACCCAAGGCGCTGCTGGTCTCTTTGCGAGAGACAGCGGAAGCGGCGGATGTAGAAGTTGTCTTTGACGCAAAGACAGGGATAGCGATTTTTCTGGGTTCCAAGGTGGAGGGGCAGGTCAAAGCGGGGGCGTCGGAGGTCGTCATCAACGACAAGACGGTGCGGCTCTCCACAGCGTCCTCAGTGGTTGGAGGGCAACTGATGGTGCCCCTGGACTTTGTGGTTGAACACTGGCACGCGAAGGATGTCCGCTGGAACGAGGCGACGAAGATGCTGGACGTGATTTTGCCGACTTATCCGCCCAAGCGGTAATCCAAGGTGTTGTGCTGCCCCTCGGGATGAAGCCTGCCGGCGGGCGGGCTTTTCCCTCTCTGTTGACGCCTCCCTCTGAATTAGTTAAACTGTGCATAGATGCTTCTGCGATATGAGGGACGACGATGAAGGTAAGATTCTTCGCTCTTCTCACTTGTTTGTTTCTCTGCCAAGTCGCGGCGCTTGCAGCGAAGGGCGTGGTGCGCGGCACAGTCACGAACGGCACAAAAGGCGGCGGGTCGGTGGAAGGGCTGGAGGTGGAGTTGTGGACGCACGCCACGCCAAGCAAGAAGCCCCTGGCGACCGCGCAGACGGACAAAGCCGGTCGGTTTGAACTGCGCAACATTCCCCTCAGCGACAAGGGCGTTTACGAAGTGCGCGTAAACTATGGGGATGTCACTTACACCAGCGACCCGGTTGTGCTGGACGCGAAGACGCCAACCGCCACCGCGCCGGTGACGGTTTATGACCCCTCGACGGACGCCAGCCGCCTCGTCGTTGTCATGCATCACATTCGCTTGATGGGCATCCACGAAGGCGCGCTGCAGGTGGGCGAGCGGATGATTATCCTCAACGTTGCGGACTCGCACACCGGCGGACGCACGTTTATGGGCGAGCGCGGCGATGGAGGGCGGCGCAAGGTGCTGCGCCTCTCGCTGCCCCAAGGCGCGCAGAACGTCGTGGTCAAAGAGGAACGCGGCGCGGCGATGATGGGAACGCACACGGAGGAATCGCCTCTCGAACTGGGCGAAGATAATTATGTGGAGATGTTGCCCATTCTGCCGACGCCGCTTGAAGCCTTGCATTCCGACTCGCCCGGCGGTATCAAAGCGCGCACCGTCGCTTACACTTATGAACTCCAGCCGCGCGGTGGCATGTATGACCTCTCGCGCTCATTGGACTATCGCACGTTCACTTTCGCCGTGCTGACCAAAGACCCGACGCTGCCACTCCAAGCCCCCCTGCTCAAAGACGGCGGCGCGATGCCTATCAATAACCAGACGTGGCACATTTATCAGGCGGAGCGCCTCGAGCCGGGCATCAACCTGGAAATCAAGGTCAAGGGCAAAGACATTTCCGTCTCGGAGCAAGGCATGGCGTGGGTCATGGCTATTCTCATTTTCGCTGCCTGCATCGTCGGCGTGATGATTGGCACACGCGTCCGCCGCGGAAGCGAACCCGCGTCGCGCCGCGAACCCGTTCCTACCACCACAAAGTCAGTGAGTAAATCCGCCAGCAAACGCGCTGCCCGTCACGTCTCGCTGGAAGAAGAACGTGAGTCGCTCGTCCAGGAAATCGCTGCCTTAGACGACCAGTATGAAGCGGGGGAAATCTCCGAAGAGGAATATCAGCGCGAACGGAAAGCGAAGAAGCATCGGCTGGTGGAGTTGACGAAGAAGTTGCAGAAGACGGCGTCTTAGAGTGTGCATGACGCAGGATTTGCAATTTGTAGGGGCGGGCGGGCATCTTTTTGTCGGCGACACGGGCTTCGGGCGCGTGGTGATATGGTCGAAAACGGAGGACGCTCTCAGCGGGAAACCTCTTGACGTGCTGCTGGGCAAAGAGAGTTTCAGCGATCTCTCGCCGCAAATCGGGCCTAACAAACTGTTCTGGCCCTGCGCCATGTCGTTTGACGGAGAATACCTATGGGTCGGTGAGTTCAAGTTCTCGGGGCGGATTTTGCGGTTCAGCCCAACGCCATCGGCGTGAGCGCGGCGGGCGCAGGGGATGGTTTCGTTGCGCTCGTCCTGACGTTGCCTGCGGCGGGGTGCGTCAGAGATGCCGAGGGGATGCCTCTGAAGACAATCCTGGAAGACAGAGGCGATTGCCTCTCCCCATCGGCGAGGGGGAGAAGCGCGAAACACAAAAGTTTAGCGACGAAGACCTCCCTCCCTCCTCGCCCCTCCCTCATGTTCGGAGCGGCGGAAAATTCTGACGTGTTTATCCGCGCTTGGCTTATGTAGCGGGCGGCGTGCTTGCTTCTTTGGGGCGCTTGAGGACGACGCGCTCCAGTCTGCCGTCCGCTGTGCCGTGAACGCCGCACACTTCCCAACCCTCTTCGCCTAACTGGTTGAGCAGTGGCTCCAACCCCGAATGGGTCACACTATGCCGCCAGTGTTTGCCCTCCATGAGTATCATATACTCCCACTTCATAGCGACTCACCCACTTGAGCCTCGTAGCGCCGACATGCCTCCGCTTCGCCCAGGGCGGGCTCGGTCAGC
The DNA here is from genome assembly GCA_025055355.1 of Abditibacteriales bacterium. GTDB lineage: Bacteria > Armatimonadota > Abditibacteriia > Abditibacteriales > JANWYM01 > JANWYM01. Next base: position 6,578 of record JANWYM010000023.1, on the reverse strand, counting down.
ATGGTTTTGCAGGGAGGATCCCTGCGCTACCTTGAGACACTCAATACGCTTTACCCTTTTAGACGGCGGTTAAACGTTGGAGTTCAGAAACAACTTGCTCTCTCGGGACCACCCTTTGTTCATGGGTCTGCAGATCGCGCAGGGTGACGACGTTGTGGGCGAGTTCGTCGTCGCCTAAAATGAGCGCGAAGCGCGCGCCCTGGCGGTGGGCTTCGCGCATCTGGGCTTTAAGGCTGCGCCCGAGGTAATCCGTTTCGGCGGGCACCTTGGCGCGTCGCAGTTCGTAGAGCAGCGGGATGCTCGCTGCCCGCGCCGCGTCGCCCTGCGTTGCCACGAAGACTTTGCGCGCCGGTGCAGCGGGCAGAGCTGCCTGCAGCGCCGCGCGGATGAGCAACGCGCGTTCGATGCCGCTGCCGAAGCCGACGCCCGGTGTGGGCTTGCCGCCGCACTGTTCAATCAGTCCGTCGTAGCGCCCGCCCCCGATGACGGTGCTTTGCGCCCCCAAACCGTCGTGCATGAATTCAAACGCGGTGCGCGTGTAGTAGTCCAGTCCGCGCACCAGGCGCGGGTCGAGTTCGTAGCCGATGCCCAGCGTGTCAAGCCAGCGGCGCACCTGCGCAAAGTGCGCGGCGCACTCTGCGCACAAATAGTCCAGCCCGCGCGGCGCGTCAGCCACGAGTGCTTTGCAGGTTGTGCTCTTGCAGTCCAGCACGCGCAGCGGGTTCACGGCGTATCGCCGTTGGCAGTCGTCACACAAGCGCGGCAGCAGCGGTTGAAGAAAGTCGCGCAGGGCTTGCCGATACGTCGGACGACACTGCGGGCAGCCGACGCTGTTGAGGTGCAGCACCTCGCCCGTGATGCCGAGGGCGCGCAGGTAGTCATGTCCTAAGGCGATGACCTCCGCGTCCGCCGCCGCGTCCGCCGCGCCGAGACATTCGATGCCGACCTGATGGTGCTGGCGATACCGCCCCGCCTGCGGCGCTTCGTGACGGAAGATGGGACAGATATAAAACAGTTTGCACACCGGTCCCTGCGCGTGCAGGGCGTGTTCGAGGTAGGCGCGAATCGTGGGCGCGGTACCTTCGGGGCGCAGCGTCAAACTTTCGTCGCCCACCCGAAAGGTATACATCTGCTTCGTCACGATGTCTGACGACTCGCCCGACGTGCGCGCGAACAGTTCCGTCACCTCGAAAACTGGCGTGCGGATTTCCTGATACCCGTAGCGGGCGCAAAGTTCGCGGAACGTCTCCTCCACGAATCGCCAATTTGGCACTTCGCTCGGCAGCACGTCATGCGTGCCGCGCGGGGCTTGGTAGCGCATCTCTCTCCCCAATGGTTAATGGCGAAATGGTCAATGGTTGATGGTGATATGGCTGATGGTTGATGAGGCATGCCCCTGACCCATGAACCATTGACCAGGCCGTTACCATTGCAGTTCCTCTGGCTCCAGCGGGTTGTCGTTCCGCTTGACTTCGACCACGCGCCCGCTGCGCAGGCGGATGATGGTGTCCGCCATCTGAGCGAGGGCGCTGTTGTGCGTGACGATCAGCATCGTCTTATGCTGCTGGCGGTTGATGTCGCGCAGGGCGCGCAGGACGCGCAGCGAGGTCTCATAGTCCAGATTGCCCGTCGGCTCGTCACCCAAGATCAACTCCGGCTCCTTCGCCAAGGCGCGGGCGATGGCGACGCGCTGCTGCTCGCCACCGCTGAGTTCGCTGGGGAAGTGATGGGCGCGCTCGCCCAACCCGACTTGCTCCAACCGCCTCCGCGCTTGCTCGCGCTTGCCGACGAGTTCCGCGACGAGTTCGACGTTCTCCTGCGCCGTCAAGGTGGGAATGAGGTTGAAGAACTGAAAGATGAACCCCACCATCTGACGGCGGTAGGTCGTCAGTTGCGTTTCGTTGAACGTCGCTATGTCCTGCCCGCGCACCAGCACGCGCCCGCTGGTGGGCGTGTCCAACCCGCCCACGATGTTCAGCAGCGTCGTCTTCCCCGACCCGCTGGGGCCGAGCAGCACGACGAACTCCCCCGCGTGAATATCCAGGGTGACGTCGCGCAAAGCGTGAACCACCACCTCGCCCATGGTGTAGGCTTTGGCGACGTGATCCAAGTGCACCAGTGACTTTCCGTCCTCAGACATTCAAAAGATAGACTGTTCACGGACTCCACGGATGACACGGATGACGTTCTTCTCTCCGTTCTGTTGATCCGTGTCATCCGTGAAGTCCGTGAACAGTCCACCGCAATTACTTTACTTCCACCGCCATACCATCCCGCAACCCTTCTTTGCCCTTCACCACCACTCTGTCGCCTTCGCTTAATCCCTTGATAATCTCCGTGCGGGTTGGGTTGCGCTTGCCCAATTGCACTTCGCGGAGTCGCACACGGTCGTTGACGACAACGAACACCTGACTTTTGCCGCCATTGATGATGATGGCATCGTTAGGAACGAGCAGAGCGTTATCGTCCAGCGTCGCGTGCGCTTTGACGTCCACCTCCAGACCGGGCTTGAGTTCGGGGGCGGGGTCGAGCAGATCAATTTGGACGCGGACGATTTTGGCGCGGGTGCGCCCGCCGGGTTTGGGCTCAGCCATCGCACCGATTTCGCGCACCCGTCCCTTGAAAGCGCGGTAGGGATGGGCTTCGGTGGTGACGGTGACGTTTTGACCGACGAAGACCTTGGCCAGATCCTCCGCGTCCACTTCCGCGACGACCCACCGTCTGTTTGTGTCCACCAATTTCAGCAGTTCCGAGCCGGGAAACAGCGGTGTCATGGGCGTGACCAGTTCGCCGACGTCTGCTAACTTGCGTGCCACCACGCCGTCAATCGGCGAAACGATCAGGCTTTCTTTATAGTCAGCGGCGGCGGCTTGCAGGCGGGCGGTGGCTTGCCGTGTGTGCGCTTGGGCGGCGGTGAGTTCGCGGCGGCGCAGGGCGATTTGCTTGAGGGCGGCGCGCGCCTCCTGCAACGCCCCCATCGCCTGCCGCGCCTGGGCGCGTGCGGCTTCGATGTCTTCCGGTCGCGCGCCTGCTTCGACTAATTTCACCTTCGCTTCGGCGGTTTGCAAGGCGGCTTCGGCTTCGGCGACTTGCGCCTGCGCGGCTTCGACCTCGTGCTGCCGCAATCTGACTTGCTCCGCTGCCGCCCGCGCCTCGCGCAATTGGGCTTCGGCGGCTTCCACGTCTGCCCGCGCCATTCTCTTTTCCTCCTCGCGCGCTCCGGCACGGATCAAGTCCAAGTCCTCCCGCGCCGCTGCCTCCGCTGCTTTGGCTGTTTCCAGAGCGGTTTCGGCTTGGTCGAGTTGCTGCTTGGGAATCGCGCCCTCAGCGAACAGTTGCTTCATCCGCTCCCACTCGCGCGCCGCCCCATCGCACCGCGCTTGCGCGTCCCGCAGGCGGGCTTGTGCTTGAGCGATCTCCTGGGGGCGTGCTCCTTGCAGCACCATCTCTTCTCGCGCCCGCGCTGCCGCCAGCGCAGCGAGCGCTTGCTGCAACTGCGCCTCGCTCAACGCCTTCTGCTGTTCAAGGGCGACCTGCGCCCGCGCCAACTGCACCTGCGCCGCTGCCAGTCCCGCGCTCGCCTGTTGCGCTGCCGCCCGCGCCTCCTGAATTTCTTCGGGGCGCGCGCCGCGCTGCAACTTCTCCAGTTGCGCCTGCGCTGCCGCCAGCGCGGCGTGCGCTTGCGTCACTTGCGTCGGCACCTGCGCGGCGGTGAGGTTCACTATGTCCGCCGCCACTCGCTCCTGCGCCTGAGCCGCCGCTTGCCCGCCCCGCGCGACTTGGAGATGCGCCGCGAGGTCGGGCGTGTCCAGCCGAATGAGCGGCTGCCCGCGCCGCACCGTGCTGCCCTCGTCCACCAGAATTGCCGCGATGCGCCCGGTGACCTTCGCTGTGATGGTCACCTCCGTCGCCTCCACAAACCCCGTCGCCGACAGCGTCGCTGTCAACGCCGCCCGCCGCACCGTCACCACCTCGACCGCGTGACGCTGCCGCGCCTTCCACATGCCCAACGCGCCTACACCTGTCGCCAGCACTATCAGAAAAACAAAAAGGCGCGCCCGCGCCATCCCCAACCTCCCGCTCACTGGTTCATGAGTCCATCAACCCCATGAACTCATCAACCAATGAACTATCCTTGTATCTGTCCTCTTCGATACAGCAAGCGAATGTAAACCACCGAGAGCGTCATCGTCATCAGCGCGATGAGATACGAGTAGGCGTTCGCCGCGCCGAAGTTGAGAAAGCGAAACGCTTCCGTGTAAGTCTGCCATGCGATGACGTGGGTGGCTCGCCCCGGTCCGCCGCCCGTCAGCGCGAAGATCAAGTCGAAGGCGCGGAAGCCGTTCATCGTCTCCCAAATCACCACGATCAGTATCGGGTGCAGCAGCCACGGCAGCGTGATGTAGCGCAACCGCGCCCACCAACCTGCGCCGTCCACCCGCGCCGCTTGGCACTGGTCACGCGGAATTGCTTGCAGCGCGGCAAGGAAAATTATAGCAGCGAAGGGAACGTCTTTCCAGACCTGCGCGACGATCGCAGCGTTTAACGCCTGCGTCGGCTGAAGCAGCCAGCTCTGATGCGGGTCGGCGCCGAACAACGCCAGCAGCGCGTTCACACCGCCATATTTGCCGAACATCCCCCGCCACAGCAGCCCGTTCACCACCCCCGGCATCGCCCATGGCACCAGCAACAGCGCCCGCGCCAACGCCCGCCCTTTGAACGTCTCGTTGAACAGCAGTGCAATCGCCAACGCGATCATGAGCGTGCCGATGACGCACCCGGCGGCGAAGTAAAGCGTCACCTGCAGCGCGTGCCAGAACATCGGGTCAGTCAGAATCTCGCGGTAATTCCCCAGCCCGACGAAATGCACGTCGTTGGGTCGCCGCAGGTTGTAGCGCAGCAGACTGACCCACAGCGAATACAGCACGGGAAAGGCAATCAGGGCGAGGATAAGCAAGATGGCGGGCAGATTCAGCAGCATCCCAAACAGCGCATCGCTGCGGCGCAGGACGGCGGCACGGGACGGTGTCTCGCTCCTCCGGGTCAATTCTCCCCTCCTCTCAAATAATCCCCGCAATAAACGCAATGATGCCCAGCCCCAACAGGATGACAAGGACGCCCAGGAGGGCGAGGTAGGCGCCGGCGGGCGTGTAGGTGTCGCTGCGAATTTGCTCGCGCACGACGAAGTAGCGGTAGGTGGAGAAAATCACAGCCGCGATGCCCAGGGCGGTGAAGGTGCCGCCGACCCACTCGGCTTTCGATACCTCTTTTGCTGCGGTGGCACTGGGGTGATCCACCTCGAATCGCAGGCGGGCGACCAGAAAGCCAAACGCCATCATACCGACGCCCGTCCGCAGCCACGCCAAGAAGGTACGTTCGTTGGCGAGGTGGCTGCGGACCTTGGGGCTGTCGTCGCCGGCAGACTGGTTGGGTTTGAGTGCTGACATGCGTGCGTTCACCTCTGCGTTCAGAAATTCGTCGGCGCGGGACTATTTCCTTTTCCCCGCAGCCTTGCCTTTTCGTCAGTTCTATGATAAACTAACCTCTGGCTGCCCAAGAGTAAAACACAGCAGGTGCGTCCCGACGTGTCGGGAGACCTCGGCATGGGAGAAGTGGGGTGATGCCCACTTTTCTTTTTGTCGGGACGGATGCTTTGGACATCCCCGAGGGGCGAGGCGATTGAAGCACCCGGCAGCTGGGAGAAGGTGAGGCACGTGAACCCGAATCTGTTTGAGGTTTTGAAGCAAATCGAGCGGGAGAAAGACATTCCCCTGCACACGCTGGTGGACACCATCCAGCAAGCGCTGCTGTCCGCCTACAAGAAGCGATATGGCGCGGGGGGCAACGTTCGCGTGCAGTTGGATGAGAAGACCGGCGAGTTCCGCGTGTATGCCCAGAAACAGGTGGTGGAGCGCTCCACCAATCCTCACACCGAAATCAGTTGGCGCGACGCGCAGGCGGTGAAGCCGCACATCAATCTGGGGGAGACGCTGGAGGTGGAGGTCACGCCGACGGACTTCGGACGGATTGCGGCGCAGACGGCGAAGCAGGTGGTGCTCCAGCGCATCCGCGAAGCTGAACGCGAGTCGGTGTTTCAGGAGTTCGTCGGGCGCGAGTCGGAACTGGTAACGGGCGACGTGCAACGCAAGGAGCGGCGGAATGTGTTCATCAATCTGGGGCGCGTGGAAGCCCTGCTGCCGCCCAGTGAGCAGGTGCCGGGCGAGGTCTATCGCTTTGGCGATCGCCTGAAAGTCTACGTGCTCGAGGTGCGCAAAACCTCTAAGGCGCCGCAGGTGATTGTGTCGCGCACGCACCCGGGGCTGGTGCGGCGATTGTTTGAGTTGGAAGTGCCCGAAATCCGCGAGGGTATCGTGGAGATTAAGTCCGTCGCCCGCGAGGCGGGGCAGCGGACGAAGATTGCCGTTCACTCCCGCGACCCGAACGTTGACCCAGTGGGGGCGTGCGTGGGACAGCGCGGGATGCGGGTGCAAGCGGTGGTGGATGAACTCAGCGGCGAGAAAATTGACATCGTGCGCTGGAACGAGGACCCGGTGCAGTTTTTGACGAACGCCTTAAGC
>JANWYM010000239.1 GCA_025055355.1 Abditibacteriales bacterium | reverse complement strand
CGCAACGACGATGGTAACGACTCACTTGCGTTTGATGACAAGGCTAACAACTCACTCGCGTTTGTTGTGCGCGTGCGCGATCTGACGGCGGGGAAGGTGCTGACCGTTGACGCGCAGGGCAAAGTCGTCAGTCAAACGGACTTAGGCAAGCCGGGCGGCTTCACGACCATGCCCATCGTCGTTGACCTCGACGGCGACGGGCGGAACGAGATCGTGGTGCAAAACGCGGCAGAGGAGATTGTCGCCCTGCGATACCCCTCCCAGAAAGGGGTATCCGCGTCACCGACAATCCTCTGGTCCCTCCCCGGCGTCGCCATGAACGTCTTCCCTGGTTACACCTGGAATGGCGCACTATGTCCGCAGGCGGCGGATGTGGACGGCGATGGTCGCCCGGAGGTTCTGTTCGCTGCCGAAGATGAGCGCGGCTTGAGCGCGTTGGTGTGCGTGGACGGGCGCGGCAAGGTGAAGTGGCGCCGCTCGATTGAGGGCTGTCCGTGGGGCGGGTTGCAGGCGGGCGTTGACCATTGGACGTTCGGGCGGTTCACGGGCAGAAAGCAAGGACTTGATGTTTACGTTGACCTGCACCGCCGTTCCAAAGGCAGCGGCGAGGGTTGGGTGCTGCGCGGCGACACGGGCAAGGTTGTCTGGCAGCGCAAAGGACTCGTTGCCAAAGAAACTGCCACATCGTTCGGCGGGGGGATTCCGTCGGTCGCAGACGTGAACGGCGATGGTGTTGACGATTTGGTTCAGATGTTTCATACCGTCTATGGAGCCATCAGCGGCAACACCGGCGAGCCGATTTTCCCGCCCGCGTTTCTGTGGGGTCCCAACTACTTCGGCAAGTGGCTCGCCTACTCCGAACCGACGGTGGCTGACCTCAACGGCGACGGCACGTTGGACGTCTACCTCAACTCGCGTTCCTACGCGCGCGGGGCGTATGCCGCCGTCCGCGCTGACGGCAAACCGCTCTGGGCGGAGTTTCACAACAACGACGAAGGCTCCGACGGCTTGGGACCGGTCGGCGACTTCGACGGCGACGGCAAATTAGAAATCGGCGTGCCCGTCCTCAACGGCACGCTTCTCTGCCTCAACGCCGCCGACGGCTCGCACAAGTGGCGCATTCAAACGCCCGTGACAGGCGACGTGATTGCCGCTGACGTAAACAGCGACGGCATCATGGAACTCCTCTTCGCAGGACGCGATGGCAAGTTGCGCGCGGTCAACGGCAAGGACGGGCGCGCGGTCTGGTCAATTGCGGCGTCAGGGCAGCCGATTGTGGCGGACGTGGACGGAGATGGATGGGTGGAGGTTCTGGCGGTGGGCAACGATGGCGTGCTGCGGGTCATTGGAGAAACAACGTCGTCCCACGGATAACACTAACACGGATAACGACAAACGGCACTGCAATTGTTGTCCTTCAATTGTCATCCGTGTTAGCGTTATCCGTGGGACCTCCTTGAAGGAGATACATTCGTGTCTGAGAAATTCCACATCGGCATCACACGCGACTTTCTCACGGAGACGGGGGAGCCGCTCTGCAAGGACATGGGGTTGGACCTGCTCGACGAGCAGCCGCACGTCACTTACGCTTACTTCAGCGAGAAGCGGAATCCGGTAACGCCCGACCAACTGCGCGACTGCGACGGCGTCATCTCGTTGGGTGTGCGCTACACGCGGGAGAGTTTCGAGGGCGTGGAGCGGCTGACCGCGATTGCGCGGTTCGGCGTTGGCTACGAGATGATTGACCTGCAAGCCGCAACCGACGCCAATGTGGCGGTGTTCATCACGCCCGACGGCGTGCGCCGCCCGGTGGCGGAGGGCGTGCTGACGTTCATGCTCGCGCTGTCAAAGAAACTGCTCATCAAGGACCGCCTGACGCGCACGGGACGTTGGCGCGAACACTTCCGCCATGAGGGGACGCTGCTGGGCGGGCGGACGCTGGGCATCATCGGGCTGGGCAACATCGGCTCGGAACTGGCGCGGCTGGTCGCCATCTTTCCCATGCGCGTCCTCGCCTTCGACCCCTACGTGAAGCCCGAACATGCCGCGTCGCTCAACGTCACCTTGACCGACCTCGACACCCTGCTGCGCGAGAGCGACTTCGTTTCCGTCAACTGCCCCCTCACGCCGGAGACGCGACACCTCATCGGTGAACGCGAGTTCGCGCTCATGAAGCCGACCGCTTACTTCATCAACGCCGCGCGCGGTCCCATTGTTGACCAGAAGGCTCTTTACAACGCGCTGACCAGCGGGCAAATCGCGGGCGCGGGGATTGACGTTTTCGAGGTCGAACCCGTCCCGCCCGACGAGCCACTGCTGCAACTGGACAACGTCATCCTCACCCCGCACGCCATTGATTGGACGCAAGAGACGCTGCGCGGCTGCGGCGTGGCGGACTGCCTTGGCTTGCTCAAGGTCTCGCGGGGCGAAGTGCCCGATCACGTCGTCAACAAAGCCGTGCTGGACAAGCCGGCGTTTCAGGCGAAGTTGCGGCGGTATAGGGATAAAATCTCCCACGGATAACACTAACACGGATAACGACATTCAAGAAAATCGTCCGTGGTAGTGCTATCTGTGCGACATTCACGCAATATGAAGATTACTCACATCGAAACCATCCCCGTTCGTCTTCCCAAGAAGCCACAACTCGCTATCCGTTCCAGTTTGGGTTACACGCTCGCCTCCACGTTCGTCCTGGTCAAAGTTCACACCGACGAGGGCCTCATCGGTCTGGGCGAGGTGTCGTGCGACCCGGTTTGGAGTGGAGAGGACGACGTCACATCGGCGCATTACATCAACGACAGGCTGGCGCCATCGCTCATCGGCGAAGATCCGACGGCGATTGAGCGGTTGACGGCAAAACTGCGAACCTGTATGGCGGGGCATCCGTTCACCAAGGCAGCGATAGAGATGGCGCTGTGGGACATCTTCGGCAAGTCCGTTGGGTTGCCAGTGTATCGCCTGTTAGGCGGCGCGGTGCGGGAGGTCGTGAGGACGAAGTTTTCCGTGTCGGGTGCGGAGCCGGAGAAGGCGGCGGAGATTGCGGCGTGGGCGGTGAGCGTGGGGTTCAAGGCGATGAAGGTCAAGGTCGGTATTGACCCCGAATCGGACGTCGCCCGCGTGCGCGCCGTGCGCGAGGCGATTGGTCCTGACGTGCGACTGGGCGTAGACGCCAACGGCGGCTGGTCGCCCCGCGTCGCCATTCAAACGATTCGACGGCTTGCGGAGTTCAACATCTTCTTCGCTGAGCAACCTGTGCCGCGTGACGACGTGGCGTGGCTGGCGGACGTGCGCCGCAACGTGCAAGTTCCCATCATGGCGGACGAGAGCGTGTTTAACCTGCAGGACGCGATGTCCGTCGTGCGTCACGACGCTGCTGATGTGTTGTCCGTTTACGTCGGCAAAGGGGGGGGCATCGGTCCTGCGCGCAAAATTGCCGCCGTCGCCGAGGCAGCAGGGTTGACCTGCACGATTGGCAGCAACCTCGAAATGGGCATTGCGACGGCGGCAATGATTCACCTTGCCCTATCCACGCCCGGCGTCGGCGCGGAGGAGTTCCCTTGCGACATCATCGGTCCGTTCTACTACGAAGAGGATTTGCTCGCCGAACCCCTGCCGCTCCAAGGCGGCGAGGCAAGACCGCCAGAAAAGCCGGGGCTGGGAGTTGAACTGGACGAAGAGAAAGTCAAACGTTATCGAGTTGACTAAACTTTTGCGCTTTGCCCTTCTGCGTAGGCGGCGCATCCTGTGCCGTTCACTCAAGGCAGGCTCCTGCTCCTCAGTGGTGCGGGATACACCCCCTGCGCGTCACGCTCGTCAAAGAAGGATGATGCACCTTCGCGCGTCGTCCGGTTTCGGTGTAACATAAGATGCGGTGAACAGACCATGAGCAAAACGATTTCCTTAGATGAACTTCCGCGCAAGGCGAAGCGGCTGCTGCGGGCGGTGTGGGAAGAACAGGAGAGCATCATCTTAGAGCGCAATGGCGAGCCGGTGGCAACGGTGGCACCGGTGGGGCAACGGACACGGATGGCAGACGGCGAAAGGCAAAAGGGTAAAGGAAAGAGGAAAAAGACGACGACAACTGTGGAGCCGTCGAAACCGCCGCTCACTTACGAATTGCCCTCTGGTTTGCTGGCAGCGTATCATCGCTTGGTGAGCAAGAAGTTAGCAGAAGGTTTGACACCTGACGAGGAGGCGGAGTTAGGGCGGGTTGAGGAGCAACTGGATGAAGCCGAATTAGCGACGCCGTTGGGACAATACATCAACGCCAAAGCGGAGCGCGAACATGCACGACGCATGGCGAGACTGGATGAACTCATCGCCAAACTCAAAGCGTTGCAGGCTTACCGATGATACCAACCTCTCAGCCGCGTATTGTCCGTAAGGAGACGCCGCCGAAGATGACGGGGCGGAACGGGTATCAAAAAGCCCGCGAGCATCTACGGCGCGACTTTGCTTATCGCTGCGCCTACTGCATGATTCACGAGCATGCGGCGGGCGGTGCAGAATCTTTCTGGATTGACCACTTCAAGCCGCGTAGCAAAGGCGGGCGCGTCAACGATTACGCCAACCTCTACTGGGCGTATATGCTCTGCAACCACATCAAAAGCAATAACTGGCCCACACGGTCGGAACGTCGTCGCGGACAGCGCTTTGCTGACCCATGCCAGGAACAAGACTACGGTGTGCATTTTGTAGAGGACGAGGAAGGCAAACTTGTGCCGCAAACTCCTTGCGGCGAGTATCACGTGCGGATGCTCCGTCTCAACCGCACGCTGCTGGTAGCGCGTCGGCGTGAACGCAACGCATTCGTTGCGAGGCGTTCAGAGGCCATCGCTCTTGTAGAACGATTGGAACGCCAAGCAGCAACTTTATCGGGGGATGAAGCAGCAATATACCGCGAGGTGATCGCCCACGTTCAGCGTGAGATAGAATCACTGGAAGCAGAACTGAAAATCACCATTCCCTTCATTCCCCTGCAGTCAGACTGCCTGCGCGACTGGGTCAGCAAGGAAAGGTGAAAAAAAAACAGGAGGTCATTCATGCTCATCGGTTACGTCAGCGACGAACGCTACGTCGCTATCGCTGATGCGTTATTGGAGTTTGAGCGCGACGGACAAACCGTCGCCGTCGTGCGCTCATCGCCGCGTGGGGCAGTCTGGGCGGACATTGAACCGGGCACATATCGCGTCACGCTTGTCAAGGACGGCTTCGGTTCTAAAATTGTCAGCGTAGATTTGAGTTTGGAGCAAGCCCATCATTTTCGGCTGTTGTCTGACCGCTTGTTGGGCTACGTCTTTCCCAAGTGGGTGAAGTCGGGCGAGAGGGCAGAGTTCCGCGTCCATTCGCCAGAGCCATATCGCCTGAGTCTGTGGCGCTATGGTCTAAAGAAGGAGTTCGTGCAGTTGCTGGGCTGGTTTGATGAGCATGGTCCACGCGCAAATCAGCAGATCACGCCGGATGGCGATTACACGCAGACGGGCGTGCAGTGGAACAAGGTCGGCTGGCACAACCCGCAACATCGGCAACTCGTGACCGCGCCCGAACGTTCGGGGCTTTACTACTTTCATGCGAAGGGGGAGTCAGGGGCGTTTTTCTCGTTCCCATGGATTGTCGCGCCCGCGCAGCCGCAAGCGCGGATTGCGGTGCTGGCTTCCTCCATCAACTGGAACGCTTACAACAACTTCGGTGGGCGCAGCAACTACATCAACGCCGAAGGGCTACCGCCGCAGCCGATCGTCAACGCGCGGCAGGAGTTGGCACGCTACCAGCCTGGCGCCTACAGCGCGTGGCAGTTCCCTAATGAGGCATACAAACCGCTGTCGTTCGACCGCCCGGAGCCGCTCAATCACATCCCCGAACACACGGAAGTCACCGACCCCATCGAGGGACGCCAGCCCTGCCACACCGCGCCTGCCGAGTGGCGGCTGCTGGGTTGGTTGGAGCGCGAAGGGTTTGCGTATGACCTTTATTCCGAATGTCAACTGCACTTCGGGCAACTTGACCTCGACGCCTACAAAGTTCTGATCCTCGGACCGCACCCTGAATACTGGTCGCGCACCATGTTCGAGCGCGTGAAGGCATGGGTGCATGAACGCGGCGGGCGGCTGATGTATCTGGGCGGCAATGGCTTGAACTGCGAGGTGGAGTTTCTGGACGAACACACGATGCGCTGCAAGGCGCAATGGCTGCAAGATGACCCGCATGAGAGCCGCTTCCATCGCACGACAGGGATGAGCGAGGCGAGTTTGTTGGGAGTTGTCTATGACGATAGAGGCGTGATGACCGCCGCCCCGTATCGCTGCGTGAACCCGTCACACTGGGTTTTTGAGGGGACAGGTTTGCGCGAGGGGGACCTCTTCGGCACCGAGAGCCTGCATGAGCGGATTCCCGGCGGCGCGTCGGGTCATGAAACGGACAAGCGCAGTGCTTCCTCGCCGCCAAACACGATTTTGCTGGCGAAAGGTCTCAACCCCGAAGAGGGCGGCGCGGAAATGGTCATTTATGAGACCGATAGTGGCGGCGCGGTGTTTTCGGTGGGGTCCATCTGTTATCCTGCAGCGTTGCTGGTGGACGATAGGGTGTCGGCCGTGACGCGGAACGTGCTGAAT
>JANWYM010000238.1 GCA_025055355.1 Abditibacteriales bacterium | reverse complement strand
GGTGGTGTTCTTCTTCTTGGGCGAGTGGCGCGGGACGCTGATTGCGATGATTACCATTCCCACCTCGCTCGCCATCGCCATCCTACTGCTGTTGCCGGCGGGCATGACGCTCAACAGCGGCACGCTCATCGGCTTGCTGCTTTCGATTGGACGGTTGGTGGATGATACCATCATTGACATTCACGCCGTCGAACGCCACCTGCGCATGGGCAAGACGCCCAAAGAGGCGACGATTGATGGCATCGCCGAGGTGCGACTCGCCGTCCTCGCTTCGACGTTCATGATTGCGCTTGCCCTCTCGCCACTGCTGTTCTGCGGCGGCATCGTGCAACTCATGTTTGTCGAGTTGGTCTGGCCGCTGATTTTTGGTTTGCTGGCTTCGATGCTGGTCTCCTTCACCCTCACCGCCTTGCTGTGCGCGAACTGGCTGCGTCCCGAAGCAGAACGCAGGCTGGCAGAGACGCGCCGCCCCTACTGCTACATCCACACCTACGCCCTCATGCCGTTCCAGCGCGGCTTGGACTGGCTGGAGGCGGGATATGCGCGTTCGATTCAGTGGATGTTGCGCAACAGGTTCTGGAGTTTCTCGCGCAAGATGGTCATCATCATCGTCGGCTTCGGGTTCTACTTTTTCATCGGCAGCGAGATGATGCCGCTGGCGGACGTGGGGCAAGCCTACGGCATTTTGGAGATGCAGCCGGGAACCTCCTTCGAGGAGACGGAGAGGGCGGTTTTTGCGATTGAGAGAATCATGCTTAAGCATCCCGAAATCCACAAGGTCTCTACGGAAATCGGGACGGAGACGATGTTGGAATCCACCGGCACTTACTTCACCGGCTACGCGATGCCGGCGGCGAACGCGGCGACGTTCATGCTCACGTTGTCGGACATGAGCGAGCGCGAGCGCGACATCTGGCAAATCATTGACAGCGTGCAAGCCGAGGCCATGCGCACGGTTCCGGGCATCCGCCGGTTCCAAATCAAGGAGATGGGTAGCGATGTGATGGCGTCGGCGCAAGCGCCGATTGCTTTGCTCATCTATGGCAAGGAGTTTGAGGTGCTCGACCATCTGGGCAAGCAGGTCGAAGCCATCGCCAAGCGAACTTACGGGATGCATCAGGTCGCTACCGACTGGACGATGGGCTTGCCCAAGTGGGAAGTCAAAGTTGACCCGCGCCGGGCGCAGGAGGTGGGATTGACCGTCAGCGAGATTGCGGAGCAGTCCTACTACGCCTTGCACGGCGGGTTGACCAATGAGTTCTATCGCCTGCCGAACATTCGGCAGAACACGATTCTCGTCCGCTACGAACCCGAAGACCGTGCCACAGCGCTCGACCTGGAGAACCTCTACATCACCACCTCTGACGGTAGACAGGTGCCGCTGAAAAGCGTGGCGACCTTGGAGAAGCGCGCCGCGCCGACGGTGATTTACCATGACAACATGCGCCGCGTCATCAGTGTGCTGGGCTTCTACCGCCGGGGCGAGCCGCCTTCGATGGATTTGGCGATGGAGGTGCAGATGAAGGCGATGGCGGAACTCAACTGGCCGCCGGGCTACGGGATTGAGATGCGCGGCGACATGACGCAGATGATGGACTCGTTCCGCCGCTTGCTCTTCGGCTTGATGCTGTCCATCGTGTTCATGTATCTGGTGCTGGTGGCGCAGTTTCGCGGGTTCATGCAGCCGCTGCAGATGATTTTCAGCCTCCCGCTGGAACTGGCGGGCGTGTTCTTCATGCTGTGGCTGACGCACCAGACGTTTTCTACCGTGTCCATCATGGCGGTCATCGTGCTGACGGGCATGGACATCACGACGGCGATTCTGCTGATTGACATGATCATGCGCTACCGCGACCGGGGCGTGCCGCGCGACCAAGCGGTCATTGAAGCCTGCCCGCAGCGGTTGCGTCCCATTCTGATGACCAGCCTTATCACAATTATCGTGATGATTCCTGTTGCCTTCTTCCCCAAGACGGGGATGGACGCTTACTCCTCCGTCGGCACGGTGGTCATCGGCGGACTGGCGGTGGGGACGATGCTCAGCCTGTTAGACATCCCCATCATTCACACCTACGTGGACGACTTCATCAAGATCATCAACCGTATTTTTCTGCGCCGGGAGTGGGAGTGGCCGGTGACGGAGCGCGCGGGGACAGAGATGCCGCACAGTTAGATAGTGAGTGGGGGAATTGGGGATTAATGTCCCTATCGGGACGTCCTGACTTCATGCAATGCCACCGTCGGTTCAGGGGGAACAAGCGCTGGGAAGTCAATAGTCACTTTAGGGGTAGATAACTTTTTAAGTTTGCGAGCAGCCTCGAAAAGCGGGTGGACGAAGGATGCCACTTCACGGGAGGTTGTCAACGTGAGAAAGATGTCGGTGAGCAAAGGGAAGGAGACAAAAGCGCGTCGCTGGTTCAACTTCGGACCGGGCATTGTGGTTGCGCTCATCCTCTCGGCCTTCGTGCTCTACAACCGCTATCAGGAGCCGGCGGGGCGCGCGCCGCGCATTGAGCGCACCGTCCTCTCCGACGTGGGCAAGGCAGAGGCAGGCGTCATCCCTGAAATCTCCTCCTTGCTGGCGCGGCGCGAGGAACTCAAGTTGACCGCACAGCAGGTTAAAGAGATAGAGAAACTTCAGGCGGAATGGGAGCGCGTTTCCGCGCCGCTGCGCGCTCAAGCCGACCAAGCAGCGGAACGGTTCCAGAGGTGGATGGAGGAGGCGCAGCAGCGCGGCGGCGTGGCGATAGATGAGGTGCAACGACGCGGGGCGGAGGTCAGTGCGCTGTCAGCACGAATCGTTCGGCAGCGGCACGTTTATTGGGAGAGCGCGCTGCAACTGCTGACGGCGGAGCAGCGCCAACAGATGCTGAAGTAGGGGCGGGCGTCCCTGCCAGCCCAACGTAGGGGCAGGCGTCCCTGCCAGCCCGTTAGAAAGAGGTGAACAGCGATGAAATGGATTGTCCCATTTGTTGTGATGTTGACTGCAGGCAGCGTTGTCGCGCAGCAGAGCGACAAACAGCCGACGGGCGGCACGTTTCTATCTCGCCCGGTGATCAACCGCGCGCTGTCGCTGCAAGACGCCATCGCCATCGCCCTCAAAGAAAGCCCCGTTCTTCGCGGTGCGGAAGAAGAGGTCGACATGGCGATAGCGCAGGTGAGCATGGCTAAGGCGGCGGCACGCCCGACGCTTTCGACGACGACGTTTTTGACAGCGGGCAGCCTGGGCAGCATTCTCAGCACGCCGTCGCCTGTCATGCCCCAGAGCCTCTTCGCCGTCCCGGGCGGTAATTTCAACGGCCTGAACGTGACGTGGATGTATCCGCTTGCCACCGGCGGACGGTTGAAAGCGTTGCGGCGGCAGGCGCAGGCAGCGCAGCAGGCAGCGGCGGCGGATTTGGCGGCGGTGCGGCGCGATGTGGTGTTGGAGGTCAAGACGGCTTACCGTCAAGTGCTGCTCGCGCAAGCGATGCGGCGCGTCGCTGAACAGCGACAGCAAGCCACGGAGGAGCGGCTGCGCATTGACCGCGTGGCGTTTGCCGAGGGGCGCATTCCTAAACTTTACGTCCTGCGCGACGAAGCCGAACACGCGGACGCCAACCAGATGCTCACAAACGCGCAGCGGGACGTTGACATCGCTCTCGTCCTCCTAAAAACGGTCATGGGCATCAGCCCCGACTCGCAAATCACCTTGAGCGACTCCCTGGATGATGCGCCGCCAGTGGTGCATGGCACCCAGCAACCCGTAACGCTCGAGACGTTGCTGGCGATTGCTGAAAGGCAGCGCCCTGAACTGGTGGCGGCGCGGCAGCGCGTCGAGGCGGCACGGCAGAACATTGCCGTCACCCGCAGCACCTACCAACCGCAACTGTCGCTGATGGCGATGGCGGACTCCATGAAGGCGAAGGGCATGGAGCGGTTGACGGGCGCGTCGTTGGGCATCATCATCGGCTTGCCGATTCTGGACGGTGGGATGCGCCGGGCACAGGTGAGAGAAGCCACCGCGCAAACCCGCAAAGCGCAAGCGGACTACGAGAAAGTCGCCCTGCAAGTCCTCCGCGAGGTGCAGACAGCCTGGTTGGCGCTGCGAGCCGCTGAACAAAACATTAAGACGGCGGAGGCAGCCATCGCGGCAGCGGAGGAGGATTACCGCGTCGTGCAAATGCGCTACGAGTCCGGGCGCGGCGTCAACGTCGAGGTGCTGGACACTCTTGCCGCTCTGACGCGGGCGCGCACCAATCGCGCCCAAGCCCTGTTCGACTACCACGTGGCACGCGACCGACTGCTCTGGGCAGTGGGACAATGAGGGCTATCGCGTTGACTAACAGTGCATTGCACCGCTGTCCCCCTGAGTGGCGCAGAAGGTCACCAACGGCGAGGCTTGTCCTGAGCCATGCGAAGGATGCTTCGCTGCGCTTAGAACGACAAAGGGTCTTGCGACGCACTCTCCCCCAGTGTGTCGGGCAGCGTGAAACGCGAAGGTTTAGGCTCAGTGTCACTCCTTCACTACCCCGATCTCCGCTGGGGTAAGTTGGTAGAGCGTGTGCGCCTTGTCGCGGGCGCGGACGCGGACGACATAATTGTTCTTACCGAGTTTGCGGTAACTGAGTAGCATGTTGCCCGCAAAGCTACTGAGGATGCGCTCGCGCTCGCGGGGGTCGAGTTGCAATTCTTCGAGGGTGACGGGGTTGAGTATATCAGGCGCGTCCTCGCCGGCGGCTTGTTCGATATGCAGGCGGAGGCGGCGCAAACCCTCCATGCAGGCGGTGCGCCGCGCGAAGTTGGTCGAGTTGTAGCCCCAACTCCCCGGACCCAAACCCAGCAGTTGAAGAACCGGGTCGAGCAAATTCGTCAGTCCCCACTCAATGCGCTGCAGGAGGCTCGGAGGCTTTTCGTGCTGGCTCAACAGGCGCGCTTGATTGCCGACGGCGAGTTGCATTTGCCGGGAAAGGGTCTGCGATGCTTGCAGTTGATACCCCGTTGCGGTGGTGGATTGCCCCAGTCGCGCTTCGGTGTTCATCGTGGGGGTGCGGAACTGCACCGTGCCGTCCACGACTTGGAGGGACGTTTGCCGCGTGCGGGGGTCGTAGGCGACGCGGAACGCCGTGCCGCGCACGGCAGCGACGGCGGTCGGCGTGCAGACCGTCGCTTCCGATTTCGCCCCGAAGAACTGCGAGATGCGCGTCACCACCGCGCCCGCGCGCACCATGAACGAACGGTCGCGCACGCTGCCCCGCGCGAAATCCAACAGGCGCACTTCAAACTGCGTGTTGGGTTCGAGTTGAATCGCGCTGCCGTCGGGGAACACAATCGTCGCCGTGCTGTTCGCGCCGGTGGTAACCACATCCTTGTCGCGTAGCGTCATATTTGCCTGCGGCGGGGCGGCGCCGCTTGCACCTCTGGGCGTGACCATGACTTGCCCACTAAACGCCGCGAGCGTCGCGCTGAACTCTTGGTTCTCTCGGCGGATGCCGTCGCCCAGCAGAATCAACAGCACAACGAGAACGGCGGTGATGGTCGTCTTGATCCACCCAGGCGCCTCACGCAGCCACGCGAACCACTTGCTGCGCCGCCGCTGTCGTTCTTTCCTTTCCTGCTGCTCCTGCACCTCCTTGAGCGCTTCAATCAACGTCTGCGCGCTGCTCTTGGGTTTGCTGGACGGCTTGCTCTTGCGATGAAACATCATGACACCTCGCAGAAGTCAATGACCTGTTACGCGGTGGCAGGAGGAGTCACCGACCTTGTTGGTATCTTCCCACCACCGCCGCAACTTTCATAATGAATGAACTAAACCTTTGCGTTTTGCCCTCCTCTGAAAATGTCTGGCGTAGCGAGCGGAGCGAAGCCGTCCCCGCCGTGTGAAAACGTCATGGCGAGCGGGGCGGAGCAATCCGCCAGACTATGCTGCCTCCTCCGCTCAGTGTCCCGTATGTGTAAAAACGTCATGGCGCGCTGAGTGAAGCGATCCGCCATGTCCGTCATTGCGAGCGCGGCGAGGCAATCCCCTCCGCTGCAGCCACCTTCTCCGCAGTGGATGACTCCACCCGCCCTGACGTTTTGCTGCAGCGGAGAGGGAGAGAAGCGCGAAAACGCAAAAGTTTAGGGATGAAATCTCATCCCTCCTGATCCTTCCGCTTGACCTCATACACCTGCACGGGTTGCTCTCGCCCCTTGACCGAAATGGAACCACGCGATATGAACTCCGCCACCTCGCGCAGCAGCGGCTCGGCGGCTTCCTTCACGACATCGCTGACGACGATGGTGGCTTGCAACTCTTTCGTCGCCGTCTGCAGCCGCGACGCAAGGTTCACCGTGTCGCCCAACGCGGTGTATTGCAGGCGGCGGGTTGAACCGACGTTGCCGACCACCGCCTCGCCCGCGTGGATGCCGATGCCGATGCGAAAGGTTGGCAGGGACTGACGCGCCCAGCGCTCGTTGAGGCGGCGCAGCCGCTCCAGCATCTCCAACGCGCACGCCACCGCCGCCGCGCTCATATTGTCGGCATCGGGCAAGAACGGATTAAACAACGCCATGACCGCATCGCCCACGAATTTGTCCACCGCCCCGCGATGGCGGTCGACGGCTTCGGTCATTTCGTTGAGGTATTCCTGCATCTG
>JANWYM010000237.1 GCA_025055355.1 Abditibacteriales bacterium | reverse complement strand
CGGAATGACGGCGGACGCATGAGTGTCATTGCGAGGAGCGGAGCGACGAAGCAATCCCCAGCGGAGGAGATTGCTTCACTGCGCTTTTACTCCCCCAACCAACGCAAAATCTTCCTTTCCCCTGCTTCATTTCTCTCGATGCGCAAGTTCTTCTCGGACCGCACGGCGCGGTAGACGTCGGCAATCCACTGGGTTCTGAACGCGCTGCCGGTGTTGTGCAGGAACAGAGGGCGAGGGGCGGCAAGGGCGGCGGCAGTGCGCACGTCGCCGGCGCGGCGCAGCGAAGGCGCGTAGAGGTCTTGCACGAAAGCCTCGTCGCTTGTGCTGTCGAACTGTGCGGCGTCAATCACCGCCCGCGCCACGTCGGGCATCAATCCCCGTGCCAACAAGCACCACAAACCCGCCTTATCCAAGCCGATGAGATTGACTCTTCTCTCAGAAACGTCGAAGCGGTTCTTCAGATAGACGAGTGCTGTCAGGATGTCTTGCACACGCTCGGCAAGGTCGGTGCGATTGTAGGTCGCAAAGAAGTTGACCTCCTTCCGCTGCCCCTGTGACTCGCCGGTGCCAAAGCAATCAATCGCAAGGACGATGTGACCCTGCCGGAGTAATCCCTTAAGCAACCCGTTCGGCGCGCCGTTCATGTCGAGTAGCGCGGCTTTGCCGCGCGCGTGGACGACGAGCGTGGCAGGCGACTTGCGCCTTACACCCGCCCGACCTCCGCCTATTTCCTCCTTAGCAAGGGGGAGAGTGACCCCCACCATCTCCCCCTTGCTAAGGGGGAGAGTGACCCCCACCCTCTCCCCCTTGCTAAGGGGGAGAGCAAGAGGGGGTGCAAAAAGGACGGCGGGAATCAGGTCGCCCTTGTCGGCGCGCCCGATGAAGAAACGCTCGGTAGTGTAATTTTCGCCTAATGATGGGCGCGGGTTGTAAATCACGACCTCCCCCGCGCTCGGCACCTCGACGCCCAACGCGTGGCGCAGCGCGGGCGCGTAGACCTCGCGGAAACTATTGAGCGACGTGCGGCTCTTCGGCTTGCGGTCTTCGAGTTGCTTCTCCGATTGCTCGATGAGATACTTCGTCAACGTCGTCGCGTCCACGGCGTTGGGTGGGAGTTTCTTGTCGGGAAACACGCGCAGGTCTTCAATCTTCTCCATCACGTAAGGCGGTTCGGGGATGGGCTGAGTATCGGGACGCCCTTGGAGGTAATGGGCGAAGAAGCCGTAGACTGCTTCGCGGCTGGGCTGGTTGTAGTTATGCCCGGCGTTGATATAAACGTATTGCACCTTGTCCGCTGCCCCGAACAACTCGTAAATGCTGCGCACTGCCGGATACTCCACCTTCGGGGTGTTGACCGTCCAATCGCCAGTGCAGGAAACCATCAACATCGGCTTGGGTGCAAACAGGGCGGCGATTTCCACGTTGTTCGTGTCCAGCCGCAAGCCGGGCGCGTTCTCGCACAGGCAGCCGCCCTGCATGTGTGCGGAAATCATGTTGACGGGCGCCGCCAGTTGGATGCGCTCGTCCACCGCGCACACCATGAACGTCTGCGTGCCGCCTCCCGATTCGCCTGTGCAGGCGATGCGGGTTGGGTCCACGTCGGGCAGCGATTGCAAGAAGTCAATGGCGCGGATGCTGTTCCAGGTTTGCAGCCCCATGAGGCTGATGCCCCACAACGTCAGACGTTTCCCCTCTGGCGTGTTGGGATGGGCGAAGTTGTGCGGCACTTGCAGGCTGTCGTTGTAGCCCACCATGTCCCACGAAAACGCCACCCAGCCCAGCCGCGCCTGCGTGATGCACCGCGCCGCGATCGAACCCAGCGGCTCGTTGGCAAACCGCCCATTGCCCCAGTGACCGTGCGGGTTCAAAATCCCTGGGAACGGTCCGCGCTTCCCCTTGGGGCGATAGAGGTTGCCCGTCACGAAAAAGCCCGGATAACTTTCAAAGTAGACTTTCTCGACTGTGTAATCCTCGCGCTCAATCTTCCCGAAAACCTTCGCATTCAGTGGCGTCTTCTCCGGCATCGGATACAGTCCGGTGCTGACGAGAATCTGCTGCCGCAACGCAGCGGCGCGCCGCAGCCACGCCTCCCTGAAGTAGCGCGGCGTGAACGTGTAAACCTTGTTCAGGTCCCGCACGTCGGCAAAGCGACGGTCCTCAGTTGGCACAGCGTTTCCTCCTCGGGCAAAGGTTGTTGTGTTGGACAAAACAGTGAAAGCCAGAGTTACGAGCAACATGCGGTTTTGCATAGCGTGTTCCCTCTCACGTCATACGCAAGATGCATCACGCATCGCGCATCACGTTTCGCGTTTCAGCCCATCAGTTTCCGATACAACTCCTGTTGCCTCTCCCGCGCCGCACGATAACGTTCATGGTACGCCCGGTTCGGCTCGTAAGTTCTCCCAAATGCAAACGACGCGTCGCGCAGCGAGGGAAGCGACCCCAACGCCTCCAGCGCCAGCAACGCAGCCCCCCGGCTGGACGCTTCGGCTTCCCGCGACTCCACCACTGGCTCGCCGAGAACGTCCGCCATCATCTGCATCCACGTCGGGGAATGGAGGAGCGCGCCGCCAGTGGCGATGATAGAAGAGGGTTGAACGTCAGCACGGGAACCCTTCATCCTGCCCCCGAACGCCTCGTCCCGCAGTAGTTCCCGAATAAGCGCGAACCGATAGGCGACTGCTTCTAAGCCCGCGCGCAGGATATGAATTGGCTCGGTGTTCCACGACAGCCCGGCGATGGCAGCGCGGGCGTCACCGCGCCAGTCAGGGGAGCGCTCGCCCGCGAGGAACGGCAGCACCGTCAAGCCGTGGGCGTCGGGGGGCATCTGCGACAGCCGCGTTTCAAGGTCATCGTCCAGTCGCAGCGTTTGACGCATCCACGAGAACACGTTCCCGCCGTTGCTCAATGCCCCGCCAAGAAGGAACCGCCGGGCATCAGCGCGGTAGCACCACAGTCCGAACGGCGCACGCGGCTCGCCCGATTCATACATGACCCGCATCGCCCCACTGGTGCCAACCATCAAGGCGATGCGGTCGGGCGTCACCGCCCCGCAGCCGACATTGGAGCACGCGCCGTCCCCCACAGCGGGAAACCATGGCACGTCGCGGAGGGCGTGAAGGCGCGGGGCGTATTCTCCCGTGATGCCACGCAGCGGCGCGAGGTGAAGACTCAGCGGGGCGAGGTTGTCGCGTGTCAGGGACAGGGCGGTCAGCATCTCCTCATCCCAGTCCAGTCGGGCGTGATTGAACAGCCCTGTCCCCGACGCCATCGAAACGCTGCACCGCGTCTCGCCGAACAGACGCAGGAACAGGTATTCACCCGGCGACATCCACCAGCGCACGCGGCGACATGCCTCAGGCAACACGCGGCGGAACCAGAGAATTTTTGCCGGCGGATAACTGGTGTGGAACACACATCCTGTGCGGGCGTGCACGGCGCGCTCGTCCAGACGCCGCTTCAACTCCTCGACCTCCCGCACGCTGCGCGTGTCCGCCCAGAGGTTGATGGGCGTGAGGGCGTGCCCTTGAGCGTCCACGCCCACAATGCTGTGCCAAAAGGTCGTGACCGCCACACCCGCAATGTGCCGCGCCCGGTCGCCCGCGCGCTGCAGCGCCTCCTCGACACAACTGACGACGCGCTCTACTAAATCATCTGCGTCCAACTCCGCTCCGCCGTCGGGCGTCGTGTGGAGCGTTTGCTCCGCGCTCCCCTGCACGCCTGCAACGCTGCGCCCGTGTGCATCGAACAACAGGACGCGGACGGAGGACGTGCCGATGTCAACGGTTAGAATCAACATGCAGGACCTCCCCACCCGCCGGAGTTCTCCACGCGCTCTCTACAATGTAGCCCGTCGCGCTGCGACGGAATCGGCGACGACGGCCTGGGCTACTTCCCCAGAAGGGCAAAAAGAGCAAAATGCAAGGGTTTAGTTTAACTGAATCCTCACAAAATCGTCAATGCGCGGATGTCCGTCGGCGCTCCTCTGCCCTCAACGGGCGTCGGATGGTATAATGATAACCGAATTCCATCAGGTAGATGAGGAACGCATGGCAGCATCAGATGGACAACGCGGACAAGGGCTGTCGCGGCTTCAGGTGCTGCACGGGATGCGGTTTTGGAACCTGAGTAGCGCGTTCTCGGCAGTGTTCAACAGCATTACCTCCGGCACGGTCAGCACGGGGTACGCGCTGCATCTGGGGGCATCGAACGCGCAAATTGGGCTGCTCTCGGCGGCGCCGTTGTGGGGGCAGGTGCTGCAATTGGTGTCGCCGCTGCTGGTCGAGCGCTTGCGTCAACGGAAGCCGCTGTGTCTCGTGGCGTATTTGGTGGGCTGGGGCGTGTGGCTGCCGATTGCGCTCATCCCGTTTCTCATCCCCGAGTCGCTCCGACCGCTCCGCCCATGGGTGATGATTCTGCTGACGGTGTGTGGTGGCGCGATGGTCGCGCTCTCAGGGCCCGCCAGCACGTCGTGGCTGGCTGACCTCGTGCCGCAAGAGATGCGCGGACGGTTTGTGGCGCGGCAGCAGAGCATCGTTGCCGCTTGCTCGTTGGTTGCGTCCATCCTCGCGGGCAAATACGTTGACCTATTCCCCGAAGCGCGCTGGCAAATCGCCTTCTGCACGGTGTTTCTGCTGGCGCTTGTTTTCGCCGTCGCCAGCCTCGTCGTGTGGGCGTTGGTGCCGGAGCCGCCGATGAAGGGGAGTCGGCAGGAATCCGTTGTGGGGTTTCTGCTGCTGCCGCTGCGACACGAGAACTTTCGCAACTTCGTGATGTTCGTCTCCGTACGGGCGGTGGCGGTTATGATCGCTGCGCCGTTCTTTACAGTGTTCATGCTCAAGACGCTCAAACTCAGTTACGCAGAAGTCGCCGTCTACACCGCGCTGATGTCGCTGTCGCAGTTGGCGGCGAATCCGCTCTGGGGCTACCTCGCCGACAAATACGGCTACAAGCCGATTCTGCGCATCAGCAGTTTTGCCATCGCGCTGGTGCCGCTGCCGTGGGTGTTTGCGACGCCGCACAACTACAAGGCGATCGTGCCCCTCATGCAGTGCTACGCGGGGGCGATGAGCGCGGGGTTGATGGTCTCGCAGTTCAATCTGATGGTCAAAATCGCGCCCGAAGCGAGCCGCACGGTTTACGTGGGCTTCTACTCCGCCGTCGTCAACGTGTCTTTCGCCTTAGGGGCGATGTTGGGCGGCGTGCTGGCAGACGGTTTCGCGCGTTGGGCGCAACTTTACGGACAAGGCGGCGTGTTTCTGCTGGGGTCCCAGCCCATTACCAGTGTTCAATGCGTGTTCCTCGTGTCGGCACTGCTGCGTTTGTTGGGGCTGTCGTTCCTCAAGCGCGTGCAGGAAGAGGAGTCCGTTCCGGCGCGCGTCGTCCTGGACTCGGTGCGGCGGGGCAACGCGCTCGCCGCTCTCTACAACCTCGTCGTGATGATGCGTTCCCACCGCGCCGAGGCGAAGGTGCGCGCCGCGAAGGCACTGGGCGCGACCAAAAGCAGCCTGGTGGTGGATGAGTTGATTGAGGCGTTGGACGACAGCGACCGCGAGGTGCGGCGCGAGGCGGCGCGCGCCTTGGGGGAAATTGGCGACGAGCGGGCGGTGGAAGCACTGGTCGAAAAACTCCATGACCCCCATGCCGACATCGTGGAGGAGTCGGCGCAGGCGTTGGGCAAAATTCAAGACCCGTCCACCTTCGAAGAACTCGCGCGACTGATACACGACGAGCAACCTTCGGTGCGCAAAAGCGCGGTGCTGGCGCTGGGTGAACTGCGCGACGTGCGGGCGATTGCGCTGCTGGAAAAAAGGCTGGAAACAGAGACGGAACCGGCGGTGTTCATTGCGATTGCGGAGGCGTTGAGCAAAATCGGCGGCACGCGTGCCCTGCACCGCCTGCGGGCGCTGCTGCGCAACAGCCAACCCGGCGTGGGACGCAAGCAGTTGGCGAACTTCATCGGTAACCTATTGGGACCTGAGGGCGCGTTCTACGCGCTGCTGGAAATGGACGCCCTCACGCAGGAGGCGACGGTCGCTCGCATCCTGCAGACCAGCCGACGCCGCTTGGGGGGACGCCGCGCCGGCAGCGAAGAAAACCGCGCTTACATTGAAAAGCACCTCACCGCCGCCTTGCAGCAATACACGGAGGAAAAATACTCCGGCGCGATCATCGCCCTACGCCGCGTCGCCTCCCGCGTCGTGCGTTCATTCGTTATGAGCGAACGCGGCGCCGCGTCCCTCCGCGAGGACGGCTCCAACCTCAGGGTCGAGAAGAAAGTGGGGCTGCTGTTGGAAGAGCACGAGCGGCTGCGAACGAACTTCGGCTTCCTCTGCGGCATGGAGCGCGAGGCGCACCGCCGTGACCTGCACGGCGAAGAAGCCCTGCTCAGTGTATTCGCGTTTCAGCAAGTCGTCAACGAACTCGTGCGGCTTGCGCGTGAACGACGGGTGGCAGTCAACGGATTTCGGTAGCGGATTGAACGGATTACATCATGATGGAGCGGGAGACGAACGGTGGCGGACCCGGCGGGGTCAACGGATTTCGGTAGCGGATTGAACGGATGACGTCATGACGGAGCGTGAGACGAACGGTGGCGGACCCGGCGGGGTCAACGGATTCCGGTAGCGGGTTGAA
>JANWYM010000236.1 GCA_025055355.1 Abditibacteriales bacterium | reverse complement strand
CGGGACTGCAAAAAGGTCCGCCGCCCACACCATTTCCCTGGAGGTATAGGTCAAGTGGGACAAATGTTCCTGGCATCGCTCCATTGTTATCTAATCCGTTTAATCCGTAGAAGGGAAGTGATTCTGGTGAAGAAAGCAAGAATAATTTGGCTGGTGATAGCGCTCGCCGCCGTCGCGGTCGGTGCCGACCGTTTGGGGTTCGGTCCTTACTACCCTCGATTCCCCACCCCAGGAGGCGGTTCTGGCGCCCCCCATCCTCCTCTAACTCGCGAACAGTCGAATTTCATGGCAGACATTCGAGCCATCGGACTCTACCGCGACCGCAGCCAGATGACAAAAGTGCGGGCGGCATTAAAGGAGGAGCATCCTTTCATCGTCATCACCGCTCTGCAAGCCCTTGGGCGCTTGGGGGCGAGCGAGGCGGTAGAGGATATCCGCGCTCTCCAACGGCGTCTGCCAGAAGGCAGCGAAATACAGCCGTTTATCTCACTTGCCTTAGCGCGCATTCAAGCGGAGGGCTCCGTCCCGCAGGCGTTTGACCGCGCGCGCCTTCAGCAGAAGTTACAACACTTTTGGGATGCGGCGGCTGTGTCCGTCAGCCAAATCCACAAAGGCGCAGCGGGGTATGCTGTTCAGCGTCGAGCGGGACAGGATCAGGGTTTTGCGCCCTTTGAGGTGCAAGTGCTGCGGCAGACGGCAGAGATAGTGTGTAAGGCATACGAGAGGGGTGTAGGGGATGCCTTCGCGGTCAGAGGGGTTGACTTTGCGTGGGACCATGCGGCTCAACTCAAAGCCCAACTCGGTCAAATGAGTCGTGAACAACGTATTCAATGGTTGGTGGATTCACTGTCGAAAAAGCAGGTTGGCCGATGGGAGGAGGATTATGAAATGCAGGCTCTTGCGGATGAGGGACGAGCGGCTACTCAAGTTATCACTGGTAGGTTGCAGCAGATGAGCGCTCACCGCGATCAATATCCCCACCATGTCGGCTTTGCATTGCTTTTCCGAACACTCGCGGCCATTGGCGACTCCAATGCAATACCTATTGTAAACTCCTTCTCGAGCGACGATGACAGATGGGTTAGATATTACTCGAACCAATCTCTAAAAGACCTTAAACAGGGTTGGCGAAAGGTTTGGGCGATAGACTATTGATAAGTTCCGCTCATCGCTAACGGACAGGGGTCTGACATCGAACAGCGTCGTTACGAGCAAAGGCGCAAGAACAACGAAAAGACCCTGTTCAACAAGGGGAGTGTAAGCCATCGGGTGCTCCTGCCTGGAACACGGACACGACCGTGCCTCCTCCAGGTATAAGTTATCGGACGGTAAGATAGGGGTGATGAACATAAGGAACAAGAGAAAACTCACCTTAATTTTCATCTGTATTGCGCTGTTGTTTGGCGGCGGTGTCTGGTTATGGCACAGTAATTCCTAACTCAACTATTGCGTTTCGCCCTTTCCTTCGAAAATGCCTGTCATGGCGAGCGGAGCGAAGCCGGGCTGAAACGCGACCGCACCCAGTTGCCGCTGGTGCGAAAGGCGTTGCCAGCAAGACATCCAAACGTTCTCATGGCTGCCCTTCTATCAGCGCCAAGGCCTACGACAACCGCCGCCACACCACCGCCAGCACTTCTTCCTGGCGGTCCAGCGGCGCGTCGTCGTGCGCCAGCCCGTAAGCGTCGGGGGGGCGTTTGCGCAGGAGGACGATGACGCTGTGCGTGGCGCGCAGGTGGGAGGGCGTGAGTCCGTGCCAGTCGTCGCCGACGGTGCGGTGCAGCAGGACGATGAGCAAGCGGTTGTCCAGCACGAAGGCGTCGCGCACGTCGGGGTAGAGGGCGGCGGCGACGAACGTGGGGGCGGCGAGGGCGGGCGCGCTGATGGCGAAATCTATGTTGAGCGTCGCCTGCACTTTGCGGGCGAAGTCGGCATCAAACAACCGCACGACGCTACGCAGGCGGGGGTTCATCTGTTTGGCGGTTAGACCGATGCTGAGGTTGACCGCGTCGTCGTTGGTGGCGGCGATGACGGCGCGGGCTTGGGCGACGCCGGCTTTGACCAGCGTTTCCCGCATGCGGGCATCACCGATGATGACGGGGAGGTGGGCGCGAACGGCTTCGACGAACGCGCCGTCGGCGTTGCGCTCAATGGCGATCAAGCGCGCCCCAACGCGCCGCAGTTCGTCCACGATGCGGTAGCCGACGTTGCCCAACCCCATGACAACGATGTGCCCCTCCTGCGGGACGCGCTGCCGCCCCAACACCTGTTGAAATCGCGCCGTCACGATGAAGTCGGTGATGATGGAATACAGCACCGCCACCGTCGCCGAACCCAAGAGCATGACCAGGCAGCCGTAGAGTTTCAAGACGGGGGAGGCGTGGCGCGGCGTGATGTCACCGTAGCCCACCGTCGTCACGGTAGCGATGATGAAATAGAGCGCGTCCACGAGGCTGAGGTTCATGGCGAAGTGAAACACAAACACGCTCAAGAAAGTCAGCAAGTTGATGGTGACGAACACCACGCGCAGGGGCATAGGGGTGTTGCGCCACACCTGCCGCACGAAGTCAAACCAGAACGCCGGATGCAAGTGGTGCCCGACGAAATCCGTGCACTGACGCACGAGGGACGTCATCGTGACCGGGGGGGCTGAGTCAGGCGTGACCTTTTCCCAATCGGACGCGCAGCCTACGACGGTCACGCGGTCGCCGACGTGCAGCACTGTGTCGGGCGAGGGAACCAGTGACACGTCCGCTTCATCGCGTTCGCGGTGGAGGACAGCGAGGCGATATTTCGCGCCAACTTCCCGCACGGTCAGGTGCGCGAGCGGTGACGCCTCGTTCAGCGTCAGTTGCCCAATCATGAACAGCGTCTCATCCAGGGTGAACGAGCCAACGATCTGCTCGCCCATTGCGGCAGCGGCAAACGTCGGTGCGGCTAAGGTGGACATCGCCAACGCGCGGCGGATGTCGAAGGAGGCTTCCAACTGGTGCGCAAGCACTTGGTCGAACAACCGCACAACGACGGGCAAATCGGGGCGTAGCTGCTTGGCGTCCAGGGCGATTTCGATGTTGACGAGGTCGTGGTTCGTCACCGCAATCAAGGCGCGAGCGTTTTGCACGTCTGCAGCCGCGAGCAACTGGGGGTCACGGGCATCGCCAGTGAGGACGGTCACGCCGCGCATTCCCCCCGCATGCAGCCATTCGTCTCGTGTCGTCTGCGTGATGACGGTGACCGATTCACCCAATCGGCGCAGCAGCGCCACCACGCGGTAGCCTACCTGCCCCATGCCGCAAACGATGAAGTGCCCCGACATCATGGGTTCATGAGTTCATGAGTTCATGAAGTCATGGAGTTTAGTTTATCCCTTCATAAACTCCATGAACCTATGAACTCATGAGCCTGATGAATTGCGCCACTCCACCAGCGGATGCCGCTGGTCGGACAGCGGCAGCGCCACGCGCCGTCCCTCCTCTTTGTGCGACTGGTAAATCGCCAAAATCATCTCCAGCGCCCGGCGCCCCGCGACGCCGCTGCGGGGCGGTTCGGTGTTCGTCTCAAGGTCGCGTGCCAGTTCCCGATACATCGTGGCAAGTGGTTCTGGTAATGAATTGCCAACTTCGCCCCCACTGCTTGAGCCGCCACCATCGCGTCCGCTTCCACCGAGTCTATCACCAGAAGTAGACACGGAACGCTCCCCTACATACGTGGCGCAGGCTTCCAGCCTGTATAAGGTCTTCCACTTAACACTTCGACCTTGCCGGTGATTTTCCTTTGACAGTCGCCCTCTTCTTCGCTACAATAATCCCTTGAAAACATCTTAAGAGGAGAACCGACATGTCAGACAAACCTTATAGCCCCGGCTTGGAAGGCATCGCGGCGGGGATTACGACCATCTCAGAAGTGGACCCGCAACACCAGAAGTTAGCCTATCGCGGGTATGACATCGAGGACTTAGCGAATCACGCCACATTTGAGGAAGTCGCTTACTTGCTGCTGATGGGCGACCTGCCCACACGGGCGCAACTGGAAGCGTTTAAGGCGGAAGTTGCCGCATACCGCGCCCTGCCCGAAGAGTTAATAAGCCTGCTGCGCCTGTGTCCTCAAACTGCCCACCCGATGGATACCCTGCGCACCGCCGTGTCGTTTTTAGGGGCGAGCGACCCCGATGCCGGGGACAACTCGCATGAAGCCAACCTGCGCAAGGCGAAGCGGTTGCTGGGACAAATCCCCACAATCGTCGCGGCGGCATATCACATCAAAAACGGACGCGAACCGATTGCGCCACGCCCGGACCTGGGGCATGCAGCGAACCTGCTCTACATGATTCTGGGCGCGGAGCAGGACGAGTTCAATGTGAAGGTGTTTGACGCTTCGCTCATTCTCTACGCCGAGCATTCATTCAACGCTTCGACCTTTACCGCCCGCGTCATCACCTCAACACTCGCCGACCTACACGCGGGCGTCGTCGGGGCGATTGGCGCGCTCAAGGGCGCGCTGCACGGCGGCGCGAACGAGCGGGCGATGGAGACAATGTTGAAAATCGGCGACCCCGAAAAAGCCGAGCAATGGGTGCTGGATGCCCTCGCCCGCAAAGAGCGCCTGATGGGGTTCGGGCATCGCGTCTACCGCTGGGGCGATTCACGCGTCCCGACCATGACGCGGCTCGCCGAACAACTCAGCCGGCGCGTCGGTAACATGAAGTGGCATACGATGGCGACCATCATACGCAACGTGATGGAGCGAGAGAAAGGGATGCATCCCAACGTGGACTTCCCCTGCGGCTACACCTACTATCTGTTAGGGCTGCCCATCGAACTTTACACACCCATCTTCGCCGCCTCGCGCATCGCTGGCTGGGCGGCGCACATCATCGAACAGCAGGACAACAACCGTCTAATTCGTCCCGATTGCCTCTACGAAGGCCAACGCGGGCGGACCTGGGTGCCGATAGAACAGCGGTGAGGGGATGAGGCAACTGGTCAATTGGTTAATTGGTCAACGAGGTCAATTGACCATCTGGCCCATTGACTCTTTTTCGCTACTGCAGTGCCGTATTATTGGATTGAGACTCGGATAGCGTTAAGTAAGCATCGCGGGAGCGGTCAGGGATGAAAGCGGGGCTACGCCACCAGTCATAAGGTAGATAGACATGTCCAAACCGTTTGATGCCACAACGATGGGCGTGCAGGCGGCGGAAGTGGAGGTCATAGATGCTGACCTCTCCACCGTCACTGCCGCTGCCGACAAACTGATTCGGGTCCTCTCGCCCGCGCCCTGGCTGGTCAATCTGGAACGTATGTATTGATGGGGTTGCGGTATCCATCAGACAGCATCAATCTGTGGCTGATAGGAGTGAGGGAGATGAAAGAGTCCGTCACCTATCAGGCAATTTTGGAGGAAGGACGCACAGAAGGCAAAACGAGGGAAGCGCGAACGATTCTGCTGCTTCAAGGCACCAAGCGGTTTGGTCCGCCCTCGGAGGAGACGCGGGCGGCGCTTGAAGCCATCACGTCGGTCGAACGGCTGGAGTATCTGGCGCAACGGCTGCTGGACGTCAGTAGTTGGGAGGAGTTGCTGGGGGAGTCGTAAGAGGCGCAGACGACAAATCATCGTAGCGAGCGCCGCGAAGCCATTCCCTGCGTGAGCGGATTGCTTCGTCGCTCCGCCCGCTATGATATCACGAGTAAGGGCAAAAAGTCCTGCAGAGCCACCCCCGTGACTTCCCTCTGCTTGGGAGAGGAGCTGGGGGAGGAGAAAGGGAATGACGGCAACTGTGTAACTCTTGTTGCTATTCAGGAGGTGTTCACCATGCAACTGGACAACTTAACAATTGACTGGCTGGGACACGATGGTTTCCGTATCAAGGCAGCGGGTCTCACGATTTACATTGACCCATTTCAGTTGACAAGCGGCGAAGCGGCGGACGTGGTGTTCATCACGCACGACCACTTCGACCACTTGCACGAAGAGTCACTGAAAGTTATCGGCAAGCCGACGACGGTTTACATCGCTGCCGACCAAGCGGAGGCGAAAAAGAAACTGCGCGGCAACGTGCGCTGGGTCAAGGCGGGTGACACCCTGACGGAACAGGGGATTCAGGTCAAGGTCGTCCCCGCATACAACGTGCGCGCGGATCGTCAGAAGTTCCATCCGAAGACTTACGGCGGCGTGGGCTACGTGCTGACCGTCGGCGGCAAGACGCTGTATCACGTCGGCGACACCGACCCGATTCCCGAAATGTCCAACGTCGGCGGAGTGGACGTGGCGTTCGTTCCCGTCAGCGGCACTTACGTTTGCGATGCGAACGAGGGCGTGGAGTGCGTCAAACTCATCCAGCCGAAAATTGCGGTTCCGATGCACTACGGCGCCATCGTCGGCAGCGACGCCGACGCGGAGAAGTTCCGCGACTTGGCGGGCAAGTTGACGAAAGTGGAAGTGATGCCGAAGACGACGTGAACGGCAGTGGGGGAGTGTTAGAACATATCCGCAGCCCTCACCTTGGTCACATTCTCTCTTCCCCCAGATAGCACTACCACGATGACGACTTGATTTGAATCCTTTTGAGTCGTCATCCGTGGTAGTGTCATCCGTGGGACATCCTCCATACTCCCATGCCAGACCCCCCTGCCTTCCACATCGCC
>JANWYM010000235.1 GCA_025055355.1 Abditibacteriales bacterium | reverse complement strand
CCGCCCAGCAAACAGAGCGCGCTCAGGGCGTTGAAAAGCGCGTTGAGGGTGGGGAGGCTTGACATCGTCTATCCCTCGCGCTGCAGAAGGCGGATGTGNTCGATGAGGCGGTTGACCGAGGCTTTTTCCGTGCCATCGTAGTAGCCCCGAATGCGCCCCCGGCGGTCAACGAGAATGAAGCGGGTGCTGTGGATGAAATCGTGCGGTCCGCCGTCGCCCGGCTGGGCGGTGACTTTGAACCCCTGACGGGCGAGGGCGTAGAGGGCTTTCTTCTCGCCGGTGACGAAGAACCATTTGCCAGCGATGGCGTCCCAGCCTTCCGCATACTCCGCGAGCAGACTTGGCGTGTCCGTCTCCGGGTCAACTGTGAAGGAGACAAGTTTTACGTCAGGTGCATGGGCGAAGGCTTGCTGGACGCGCCGCATCTGCGCCGTCATCTTCGGGCACGGACCGGCGCAACTGGTGAAGAAAAAGTCGGCAACCCACACCGAGCCATCTAAGTCGGCACGGCGAATGGCTTTGCCTTGATGCGAAGTCAACTGAAACGGCGGCACTTGCCCCAGCACAGGAAGGGGCGGACGGTGATACCGCCGTGCCAGACCGTAGGAAGCGAGGCCGAACACAACCACCGCGACCAACGACAGAACAACGAGGAAGCGGCGCAAACCGGCGTGGCGCATCTCCCCTCACCGCCTCAGCAGCACGCTCAGTCCGTCCGGCAACACAGCGGCGACCAAGCCGATGAGCAGAATCAGCGGGAGGACGAGCGTGTAAATCAGGTTGATTTTCTCAAAGCGCAGGTGCATGAAGTAGGCGGCTATGAGCTATACCTTCATGCAGGCGATGATAACATAGAAGGTCCACTGCAGTCCTCTCGGCAGGGACATCAAGTCGACGATGTAAGCCGATGCGCTCAGGGCGAACAGCCAGCCGAAAACCATCAGGTAACTTCTCTCGCTGGGATGCGTGCCGGTATGTTCCGCTGAGGTCTCTGGGGCAAGGCTGTGAGTTTCCTGTGCCATATTTGTTTGCTCCTTTCGATACTTAGGGGCGATCCGACAACCGCGTAGCGCAGGCTCCCCGCCTGTGTAGGGTGCCGACAGGATGTCGGCGCTACGCGGTTGTCGGTAGCCTCTTAGAGCCTATCCGACAACCTTACTCTCCCCCTCGATCAAGAGGACCCAAGGGGGGTTTTGGGCTGGCTCTGGATCTCCCCCGATACCTCCGCGACAAGGAGGGGAGAGTTTTCGGATAGGCTCTTTAGAACAGGTAGAAGAAGGTGAAAACGAACACCCATACCAAGTCAACGAAGTGCCAATACAGCCCGGCGATCTCTACACCTTCATAAGAGCCGCGCCGCTCGTAGACCCCGCTCAACACGCGGAGGGCGATGATGGCCAGATAGATGACGCCGCTGAGGACGTGCGAGCCGTGAAAGCCCGTAATGGTGAAGAAGCACGCGCCAAACTGCGCGATGCCCAGAAACGGCGCTTCCTGCGGGGCGCGCCACGGGCGCAGCCCTTCGTGGATGAGGTTGCTCCACTCGTAGGCTTGGCAGCCGAGAAAGACCAGTCCTAACAGTATCGTCAGCAGCAAGAACTTCGCCGTCCGCTGTTTCTGTCCTTTGTAGGCAGACGCCACCGCCATTGCCATCGTGAAACTGCTACAAATCAGGATGAAGGTCATGAGGGCAATCAACAGCAGTGGCACGGACTTCCCGCCGATATGCAGAGCAAAGATAGCGGACGCGTCAGGCCATTGGCGGCTGCTGACGCGCAGCGCGCCGTAGCCCGCCAGCAAACCGCCGAAGGTGAAGGCGTCCGAGAGGATGAACAGCCACATCATCAACTTGCCCCAACTCACAGCATAGGGTGACTTGCCTCCTCCCCAGTCGGATTGCAAGACCTTCTCCAGCGGAACGGTGTGTGGTTCGTGCATGGTATTTCTCCTCCATAGTAGCCTGCGACGCCCTCGCAGAGCGACGGGCTACGGCAGGTTAGCACGTTGGCAGGTCTGAACGTTCCAACGTGCCGACCTGCCAACCTGCCAACGTGCTAACCTGCTAACGTCCTAACGTGCTGACGTGCCAAGGTGTTCCTACCCGGGATGAATAATGAAAAGGAACACGAAAAGATACAGCCACAGCCCATCCAAAAAATGCCAGTAAGTCGCGCATAGCTCGACGGGGAGATGTTGTTTGGGCGTGTAGCGGTGACGTGCCGCGTGCGCTAACACGTATATTAGAAAAGCCAACCCACCGATTAAGTGGATGCCGTGCATGGCGGTTAGTAGATAGAAGAACGAACTGGCGGGGTTGGTGTGCAAATAAACCCCTTGCTGCACCAACTGCCGCCACGCCGTCCACTGTCCACCTAAGAAGACTATGCCCAGCAAAACGGTGAGGGAAAGCCAGAGCATCAACTTGCCGTCCTGTCCCCACCTGCTCCGCACGGACATCAGGGACAGGTGCATCGTCAGGCTGCTTAACACCAGCACGGCGGAGTTGAACCAGAGGATAGTTGGCATGACCAGAGGACGCCAGTCCTCGGCGCCACTGCGGACGATATACGCACTGGTGAAGCCCGCAAACATAATGACGATGGCGGCAAGGAGCAGCCAAAGCCCGATTTTGCCGGTGGGGATGGGAAACTCGTTCCCCCCGCGCCAGGGGTCGCCGTCACCGCCCCAGCCGCCGTTTTGGCCGCTGCCGTTCGTGGGCTTCACGGTGCGAGTTTTGGTTTCCAGAGGTTGTGACATCATAGGTGTCTCCTCATCATCGTTAAGAGCCTATCCCAAAAATGACTGTCCCTCTGCGCCAGGGGGATAACAGGGGGTTGGTGTCCCCCTTTTGAACCTCCCCCAACCCCTCCTTGGTAAGGAGGGGAATTTTTGGGATGGCAAGCAGCTTCCCGTTATTCCGCTGACGGCGGCCAACCCCTCCTTAGTAAGGAGGGGAGTTTTTGGGATAGGCTCTAAGCGCATCACTTCATCAGCATCATCTTGTCCAGTAGCATCATCGTCATGACCGCTGGCAGGTAAAGCATCGCGCCCAACATCAATTGTCGGGCGGCGGCGTTGCTCTGCCTCCGCCACAGGTCAACACTTTGCTTGACCACCATCAGCCCCAGCAGGGCAACGCCTGTCGCGCCGACGAGGCTGGCTGACCCGCGCCAGAGCGGGACGAGACTGATAAGCAGCATCATCGCGCTGACCGCCACGATTTTGCGCGCCGCCGATGGGATGTGCCCGTCTAACTCCGGCATGATGCGAAAGCCCGCCCGCGCGTAGTCGGTGTGATAGACCCAGGCGATAGACCACAGATGCGGGAACTGCCAGAGAAACTGCAAGGCGAACAGCGCCCATCCCTCGGCGTGGATGCTGCCGCGCACCGCTGCCCAGCCTATCAGGGGGGGCATGGCTCCCGCCACCGCGCCGAAAAAATTACACAGCGGCGAGATAGGTTTCAACGGCGTGTAAGCCGCGAGATACAGCACCAGAGCCGTCAACGCGAGAGCGGCGGCGAGGAGGTTCGCAGAGATTGACAGAAGCAACAAACCTCCTAACGACATCACAGCCGCAGCGAGCCCAGCCTCCATGACCGACATGCGCATGGTGGGCAGCGGACGGTTTGCCGTGCGGCGCATCTGGGCGTCTCGGTCTCTCTCCATCACCTGATTGAAAGCGCAGGCAGCGGCGATAACAGCAAACGCCCCCAGCATCGTCACGGCGAAGTGTTTGAAGTTCACTCCTCCCTTGGTTGCCATCAAGTAGCCGATCGCTGCCGTGAACAACGCCAGCGCGGACAGGCGTAGTTTGATGAGCAACAGGTAGTCTGCCCCTTTGCGCAACGCCTTCTCGCAAAGGCTGGGCGCAGGACACGCCGCTTGCACTTGCTCTTCCAACGTCAGGCTCAGAGACGATTTCATGATAGCACCTGATGGGAATGTCTCAAACGCCAACTCCAAATCGTTGTCAAGAGGCTGAAACCTAAAATGGATGCACCTGTGACAACGTGCGCCACTGTGACAGGCGCGGCGAGTTCCGTCCAGATCACGCACGCGCCTAACGTGATTTGCGCGAGCGTCAGCAGCATCAGCAGGGAAGCCAAGCGCGTCAGCGGCACGCAGCGGCGGAAGTGCCGCCAGACCAGAACCGCGGTGGTCGTGACGGCAGCCGCAATGAACAGCGCACCAACGCGATGGGCAAAATGGATGGCAACTTTGAATTGCAGTTCGCGGTAGGTGAGCGGGAACGGGTCGTTCGGGTCGTGCGGCAGCGCGCCGAACGGCGGGATGAGTTTCCCGAAGGACAGAGGGAAGTCCGGGATAATGAGTCCCGCTTGGGTATGACGCATGAGCGCGCCGAGGATGAGTTGAATGAAGAGGAGAACCGTCGTGCCTGTTGTGGTGATGATGAGAAGGCTACTCGCGGTCAACCCTGCCCGAGTCGGCGGCGCTTCCGACGCTGTGCTGACGGCGAATCCGCGTGAGGTGAACAACGCGATGGCAAAAGCGAGGCACAATACGATTTGCGCCAGCGTCGCGTGGGCGACGGCGAAGCCGATGCGCACGGGTGCGACGTGCGGCGCGTTGAAGAGGGTGACGGCGGTGGACTGCACCTGCGGATCAGAGACGACCAACACCCGCAACCCGCCCAACAACGCTTGCTGGATCACGCAGAGAAAAGCAAAAAGCCCCAACATCTTCAGCCATCGGGGATAAGAACTGCGCCAGAGCCAGACGGCAAGGAGGGTGATGAGCAACGCGGTGAAGCCCGCGACCATGCGATGCCCATGCTCGAACAGCACGCCGCCAGACATTTCCGGCAGCAACGTCCCGTAGGACAAAGGCCAATCGGGGACGGCGTCGCCGGAGCCGGTG
This sequence comes from Abditibacteriales bacterium, assembly GCA_025055355.1. Lineage (GTDB taxonomy): Bacteria > Armatimonadota > Abditibacteriia > Abditibacteriales > JANWYM01 > JANWYM01. Next base: position 1,795 of record JANWYM010000235.1, on the reverse strand, counting down.
CTGGTCACTGCGGCGCCGGCGACAATGAGGAACACCGTCGCCGCTGCTGTGAAGACGGCGAAACGGTGCAGCCACAGGTTCACTGTCCATTCTTTGGGTTTTCCGCTGGTGAATTCGAGGGCGACGGCAGAGTCCATGAGGCTACGGCTCCTTTTCGTCTCTTTTCTTGTCATTGCCGTCCGCCGGGGTTTTCAAGTCAAGGTCGGACACCGTTTGCGGGACGAAGTCCTCCGGCGCATCCGGCAGGCTGTAATCGTAGGGCCAGCGGTAGACGGTGGGCAGTTCGGGGCCCCAGTTGCCATGCGGGGGGGGCGAGTCGGCTTGCCACTCCAGGGTGTTCGCCCGCCAGGGGTTCTTCTCGGCGCGGCGCCCTTTCACCATGCTCCACAGGAAGTTGACGAAGAAGATCACTTGCGCCGCCCCCGTCAGCAAGGCGGCAAAGGTAATCACATGCTGCATGGGCATAATCCCCGCGAACACCTCGAGGTCTTGGTAATCGTAATACCGCCGCGTCACTCCTCGAAAGCCAAGGTAGTGCATGGGGAAGAAGACGCCGTAGACGCCGATGAAGGTCAACCAGAAGTGCCATTTGCCCGCGACCTCGCTCATCATCCTGCCGAACATCTTGGGAAACCAATGGTAGATGGCGGCGAACAGCCCGAAGAGCGCGGCGCTGCCCATGACGAGGTGGAAGTGGGCAACGACGAAGTAGGTGTCGTGCAACTGAATGTCCACCGGCGGGTTGCCCAAGAACACGCCGGTCAAACCGCCGCTGACGAAAATCGAGACGAACCCGATGGCGAACAGCATCGGCGTTGTGAAGTGGATGTTAGAGCGCCACAGGGTGGTCAGCCAGTTGAAGGTCTTAATCGCTGACGGGACGGCGATGAGGAGGGTCGTCATCATAAACACGCCGCCCAAGTAAGGGTTCATGCCGCTGACGAACATGTGGTGTCCCCACACGATGAAGCTCAGAAACGCAATCGCCAGGATGGAGGCGACCATCGCCTTGTAGCCGAAGATGGGCTTGCGGGCGTGCGTGGACAATATATCCGACGCCATCCCCATCGGCGGCAGGATGACGATGTAGACTTCGGGGTGTCCCAAGAACCAGAAGAGGTGCTGCCAGAGGATAGGGTTGCCACCTTGATGGTCGAGAGTCTTCCCCGCCAAGAACAACCCGCTGGGCACGAAGAAACTCGTTCCCAGATGGCGGTCGAAGAGCAGCATGATAGCCGCCGCGAAGAGGACGGGGAAGGAGAGCAGACCCAGAATCGCCGTGATGAACAAAGCCCACACGGTGAGCGGCAGGCGTCCCATGGTCATGCCCCGCGTCCGCATGTTCAGAATGGTCGTGATGTAGTTCAACGAACCGAAGAGGCTGGAGGCGATGAAAATGGCGAGGCTGAGCAGCCAGAGCGTCTGCCCCAGCCCCGAGCCGGGCACGGCTTCCTTCAGCGCGCTGAGGGGGGGATACGCCGTCCACCCTGCTGCGGCGGGGCCGCCTTCCACCACAAAGGAAAGCATCATCACCACGCAGGAGACGAGAAAGACCCAGTAGGAGAGCATGTTCAGAAAAGGGAACGCCATGTCCCGCGCGCCAATTTTCAGGGGGATGAGAAAGTTGCCGAAGCCACCGGTCAACCCCGCTGTGAGGACGAAGAACACCATGATGGTGCCGTGCATGGTGACCAGGGCGATGTAGAACTCGGGCTTCATAATGCCTTTTTCCATCGCCTTGGGCATCAGTTTGCCCAGCCAGCCCCACTCCCGTTCGGGGAAGGCGAGTTGCAGG
>JANWYM010000234.1 GCA_025055355.1 Abditibacteriales bacterium | reverse complement strand
CGCATTCGGCACATGCGTCCGGACCTGGTGCTGCTGGCGGGCGGCACGGACGGCGGCACCGTGACCCACGTCGTCGAACTTGCTGAGATGCTCGTCGCCGCCGACCCCAAGCCCCGGCTGGGCATCGGCTACCGCCTCCCCATCATCTACGCGGGCAACGTCGCCGCCCGCGACCAGATTCGCAAACTCCTTGAGAAAAACTTCGACCTGCGCATCGTGGACAACATCCGCCCCACGCTGGAAACCGAGAACCCCGACCCCGCCCGCGAAGCCGTGCACGAACTGTTCCTGGAGCACGTCATGCAGCAAGCGCCCGGCTACGCGAAGTTGAAGACGTGGGTCAGTGCCGAAATTATGCCCACGCCGATGGCGGTCGGCAAGATGGTGCAAGTCGCCGCTGAGAAGCGCGGCATCAACGTCCTCGCGGTGGACATCGGCGGCGCGACGACGGATGTCTTCACGGTCTTCGACGGACAGTTCCACCGCACGGTGAGCGCGAACCTCGGCATGAGTTACAGCATCGGCAACGTCCTGGCGGAAGCGGGGGCGGAGAACATCCTGCGCTGGGTGCCGTTCAACGTTTCCCCCACCGACTTGCGCAACCGCCTGCGCAATAAGATGATTCGCCCGACGACCATTCCGCAGACGATCGAAACGTTGCTGATCGAGCAGGGTGTCGCCCGCGAGGCGCTGCGGCTGTCGTTGGAACACCATAAGTCGCTCGCGACCACACTGCGCGGCGTGCGCCAAGCCGCCACGATGGACCGCGCCCTCTCGCAGACGGGCACGGGCGAGACGATTATCAACATGATGACGCTCAACCTCATCATCGGCAGCGGCGGCGTGCTGTCTCACGCGCCCCACCGCGCCCAGTCCGCGCTGATGATGCTCGACGCCTTCCAGCCCGAAGGTGTGACCGAATTGGCGGTGGACTCCATCTTCATGATGCCCCATCTCGGCGTGCTCTCGCAGGTTCACCCGGAAGCCGCCCTGCAAGTGTTCGAGCGCGACTGTGTCGTTCCCCTGGGCACTGCTATCGCGCCCGCCGGCGTAGTGAAACCGGGCGAGAAGGTGGCTACGTTCAGGGTTGAGGGTTCAGGGTTGAGGGTTGAAGACGACCTCAAGTTCGGGGAACTGCGCCTCTACAAGTTGGGCGTCGGCGAGACGGCTGAGGTTCACGTTCAGCCGACCCGCGCTTTCGATGTGGGCGCGGGACGCGGGCGCGAGCACCGTTTCACCGCGCGCGGCGGAGTCGTCGGACTCATCTTCGATGCGCGCGGGCGACCCCTGCAGATCCCGGCCGACCCCACCGAGCGCGTGCGCAAGTTGCGAGAGTGGCTGGAGGCAATGGGGTTGAAGGTGGAGTGACAGCGATAAGGGCGTCATGCGCACACCATGGGATATCCTGTTTAAATCCTTCCTGGCGCGCTGCTTTAAGAGAGACTACACCCCCCTCGAGACAGAGAGCGAGGTGCGGTACTTGGCATTGACGATTGACGCTGTGGCGCGATGCAATCGCAATCAACGCAAACGTCTGGCGGTGGGGACACCGTTTAACTTCTTCACCAAGCACAATCTGATTGAATTCAAGTCGCCTCACGACCGCCTGACCGTCGCTGAGTTCCACCGTATCTTGGCGCGGTCTCATCTCTACGCTGCCCAGCATGGGGTAAAGAACTTGAGCGACATATTGGTTTGCATAATTTGCGTGACCAGACCGACGTGGTTGCTGAACGGCAAGCCACCGATGGTGACGTTTACGCGCAAAGCCGCCGCCGTTTACCTGAGCGACAGCGGAACGGTCATCCCTTGTTACATCATGGTCACTAACGAGTTGCCCGTCGAACCGATCAATTACCCCCTGCTGGTGTTTACGACCGGACAGAAGCGGAAAGAATTCATTCAGGCGCTGGTCGCTGACGGCGACCCTGAACTGTTGACGTTCGCTTATCTGCTTTACGAGGACGACGTGAAGGAGGGATTTGCGATGGCGAAGAAACCTCTGCCAGAGGAGGAGTTGATGGAACGTATCCGCTCCCTCGCACGTGATTACGGCGTAGAGAGGTTTTTGAGCGGTTTAACCCCTGCCGAACGCCTGGCGGGTATGAAGCCCGAAGAGCGCCTGGCGGGTATGAAGCCCGAAGAGCGCCTGGCGGGCATGAAGCCCGAAGAGTTGGCGCAGTTGCGGGAGGCAATAGACCGCCTATTACCAAACGGCAAAACGAACGGCAAAAAGAAACGCCGCAAAAGGTGAGGGGATTCAATGCCAACTTTAGCCATTGACGGCGGCGAAAAAGCCGTCACTCTCAACATGGGCGAGCCTTGGCCGCGCGCTGGGGAGGAAGAAATCGAGGCGGTGGTCGCCGCGCTGCGCAAGTCGCGGGAGGATTGGGAGTATCTTTGCTCAGCGAGGGGCGGTGGGCCGACGGCGGAGATGGAGCAACGTTGGGCGGAGTTCATGGGTGCGCGGTTCTGTATGGCAACCAACAGCGGCGGCGCGGCGCTGCACATTGCGGTCATGGCGGCGGGCGTGCAGGCGGGCGATGAGGTCATCGTATCGCCTTACACGTGGGGGCAAACGGTCTCGTGCATTTTGCAGCAGTGCGCCATCCCCGTGTTCGCGGACATCGACCCGGAGACTTACACGCTCGACCCTGCCGATGTAGAGCGGAAAATCACACCCTACACCAAGGCGATTGTCGTCGTGCATATCTACGGCCATCCCGCCGATATGGACGGCATCTTGGCGGTGGCGCGGAAGCATGGTTTGAAGGTCATTGAGGACTGCGCGCAGGCGACGGGGGCGATTTACAAAGGGCGGCGTGTGGGCACACTCGGTGACTTCGGCTGCTTCAGCATCGGCGACGGCAAACAAATCAGTGCGGGCGAAGGCGGCTGCCTACTCACCAACGATGAGGACCTGTTTGAGGAAGCCTTGATGGTCGGTCAGCACCCGATGCGGCAGGGCTGGCAGGTCAAAAGCGAGGAACGCCGTAGGTGGATGGACAGCCTGATTTATACCTACCGCATTCATCCGCTCTCAGCGGTGATGATCATGCAGCAACTTCCGCACCTCGACGAGTGGAACGCGCAGCGGCGGCAGAACCATGGGATGTTGACGGAGGGACTTAAAGACATCCCCGGTATCAAAGGCGTCAAGGTCGCGGAGGGCTGCGAGCATGTTTATCATCAATACAGCCCGACGTTCGTGCCTGAAGAGGTCGAAGGTGTTTCGCGGGAAGTTTACGTGAAGGCGTTAGCGGCGGAGGGTGTGCCTATCAGCCTCGGCTACGTGCGCACGCCGATCTACCTGCGCCCACGCTTCCAGCACCGCAACTACTTCTACGGCAAGGAGTTGCCGTGGAGTTTGAGCCAACGCCCCATCGAATACAAAGAAGGCGACTGCCCCGTTGCCGAACATCGCTGCGCCCGCGTCGAACTCGGCAGTGGTGGTGGACCGCGTTGGCTGGGCGACCAGTCGGCGCTGGTGCGGCAGATTCTCAATGCGTTTGAGAAGGTGACAGGGCAGATAGAGCGGCTGCGGGAATTAACGCGGCACGAGGCGAGCGAAAACGTGATGCGTCATGCGTAAAAAATCTCCCCCACTCAACAACTGTCTCGAACGCTGCCTCGCAGCGACTTTAGGCGTTGAACTGCGCCAGCACCTGCTCGAAGGTCGCCCAATCCTGGGCGACTGACGCTTGGTCTATGAGTTCGTCCAACTGCGCCAGCGTCAGCCGCTCCAGCCGCTCCGGCAGATGCGCCGGCAACGGTCCGAACCGCTTCGTCAGGATGCGTACCAGAGCCTCCCGGCGCCCTTGTTGGAGTCCTTGTTGGAGTCCTTGCTGAAGTCCTTGCTGTAGCCCTTGTTGTCGCCCCTTCTCTATCCCCTCCTCAATCCAGTCCTCGATAAAAGTTGCATGTCGCATCAGTTCCACCTCCTCGGCGAAGAATTGCCACAGGAACTCGCGGTCAAAATAGCGCGAAGCCACCGTCACTGCCGTTGCCAGCAAGTCTCCGCGTCTTTTCTCCTCGGGCTCCTGCAAGATCAGTTCCCGCTCCAAAGCCAGCGTCGCTGCGTCCGGCTGCTCCACTAACATGACCAGCAGCGGTGCTAACTCCCGCAGCCGCCCGCTCCGAATCTCCTCCTCATACTCCCACAGCCGCAGCACCCGATAGGTGAAGCGGTTGGTGACTGCCCCGGCAAACTCCACCACATACTCCGTCGGCACATCGCTCGCCCGCCGCTCCAAATACAGCACCACCGTCACCACCGGCAGCGCATACTTGTCCGTCAGCCCTGCGGAATAGATGAACACACGCCGGGGCAAGTCCGCCCGATGTTCCAGTTGAAACTCCAGATGGAAGACGAACTCCTGCTCATCGTGTCGCACGCGATGGACGAAGTCCACCCGCTTTTCGGGCGGTGCCAACTCGACGTTCGCCTCAGTGCCGACCAACTGCACGGCTGCCTGAGGGAAGGCGAGGCGCAGGAACGTCTCGGCGTAATGGAAGGCGAGCACTTTCAGTGCCCGATCAAAGAGATTGAAGATTGCCATGTTGTTGGTTCGGCCTTTCCTGTGATTTCTCCCCCTCCGATTGTAACTCGACGGCAGGGGACTGTCAACACGCTTCTCAGATCGCCCCCACGTGTTAGACGAGCGATTCGTCTCCCTGAGATCTTTCCTTCCTCGCAAGAGGAAATGGCAGTTTGTTGTCTAATCCTGTAGAGCGAATTACATCACGGGAGGGATGTGGTTATGCAAAGAAGATGGCTGGTTGCGTTAGCGAGTGTGGCTGTTGTATCCGTCGGCTTCGCGGAGGGGCAAACGAAACCCAAAGAGAGCCCACCGGCGCGGCAGGATTTGGGCACGATTACGGTGCAACCACCTGGGGGATGGAAGAGCGTTCCACCATCCTCGGCGATGCGCAAGGCACAATACGTCCTGCCCAAGGTCGCCGGGGACGCCGAGGACGCTGAACTGGTTGTCTTCAACTTCGGCGCAGGACAGGGCGGCGGCGTTGAGGAGAACCTCAAGCGATGGGAAGGGCAGTTTGAGAACGCCTCCAAGCCCAAGATCGCCAAGAAAAAAGTCGCGGGTATGAACGTGACGACGATGGACATCAGCGGTACCTACAAGCAACAGGCAATGGGCGGACCGTTCGTGGGCGGTGAGGTCACAAAGAAACCCAACTTCCGCATGCTTGCCGCCATCGTCGAAGCCCCCGACAGTTCCTACTTCTTCAAACTCACGGGACCGGCAAAGACGGTGGCAAAGTGGGAGAAGAGTTTCCACGAGTTTGTTGACAGTGTGAGAAAGAAGTAGTGCTTTCCGCTGAAAATACCTGTTGTTGCGAGGGGCGGAGCGGTGGCGAGGAACGAAGCCAAGCTATCTCCTCCGTTACCGCCGCCTCCCGGGCGGGGCATGGCTTCACTGCGCTCGCCAGGACGGCAAACGCATGGGTGTCATGGCGAGGAGCGAGCGGTGGCGAGGAATGAAGGAGAACGTGAGGGGATATGCTCCTTCTCTTTCGTTTTAATCCCGCCTTTCCCCTTTGACAAGGAGGGGAGATTTCTACGTGATTCGCGTCGTCGTCCCCGTTCGTGCCGACTCATACCCACCGCTGATGATTTGCGCCGTGAGCAAGCCATCCTCGCCCGTGAACTCCGGCGGCTTGCCTGCCAGGAGGCGCTGCGTGAAACTGTCAATTAAGGGATAGTGCGTGTTCTCCGCCTTCGGGAGGTGGAACTCCTCGCGCTCGCGCCCGCGCAGGAGAGTGAGGGTGTCGCCATCGAAAGGTGAGGCAATCAACGCGCCCTCCGTGCCGTAGATTTCAAAGTCGTCGCGCCCCGTGCGCAAGTTCCAGTTGGTGCTGCAGGTGACGTGCGCGCCATTTTCAAACTGAATGAGGAAGGTTTCGGTGTCAGGCACTTCGTAGGACATCTTCAGTCGGCTGGCGAAGCCGCAGACGGATTGCGGCTTGCCGAGCAAGTAGCACATCACGTCGAGCCGATGGCTGCCCACGTCCATCATCGCCCCGCCACCGCCTTGTTCGGGAATAACGCGCCAGTGTTTCGGGTCGTCGGGTTGAGGGTCATAATACCCTGTCAGCAAAATGTGACCGCGAATAACTTGCCCGATAGCGCCCGCGTCAAGCAGTGCCTTCATCTTCCGCGCTTTGGGATACCAGCGACGATAGTAGGCAATCGCCAGATGCACCCCGTTGGCTTTGCAGGCGGCAATCATACGCTTACACTCGACGACGTTCAACGCCATCGGCTTTTCGCAGAGGACATGCTTGCCCGCTTCGGCGGCGGCGACGGTCTCCGCGCAATGGCGATGCACCGGACTCGCTACGTAAACCGCCTGCACGTCCCAGGACAGACATTCTTCCAAACGGTCGGTAAACTTCTCCGCGCCAAATCGTTCCGCAAATCCTCTTGCCCTTTCGCGAGAAGTGCTGTAAAATCCGACGAGACGTGACTGTGGCTGCGCCGCGAGAGCCGGCGCGACGCGCTTGTTCACGATGTCGCCGCAACTGAGGATCGCCCAGTGGAGCATATTCGTTTCCTTTCAGAAGGGGAAGTAAGGGGAAGTAAGGGGAAGTAAGGGGAAGTAAGGGGAAGTAAGAGGAAGTAAGGGGAGGAACGGAATATGATGCTCCTTTCCCCTTACTTCC
>JANWYM010000233.1 GCA_025055355.1 Abditibacteriales bacterium | reverse complement strand
GCTCCCGCCGAGCCGAACACTCCCGCTGAAGCGCGCGGCTCGGCGGGAGCCTCGCCCTCCCGATGCCTCACTAACCCGGAGACTCATTGTGCTCGTCGCTGCGCTCCGCACAATGGCACCCAAGCACTCGGTATGATATTTTTCCTACTCCATGCTTACCTCCACTGTCGGACGCCCTTGCACCTGCAAAATCAACCGTCCCTCTTTCGCCTGGAACTGATGCGGCTCAGATAACGCTACCTCTTTGCCGTCAATGCGCACACGCGGGGCTTTCTTGCAGCCGACGATGAGGATGGAGTAGGGATGCTCCACCCAACCTTGAACTTCAAACGTAACGCGCCCGTTCCACTCGACGACATTCGTTATCGCGCCCGGCGCGTGCACCCATAACCCGACTGAGCGGAAGGCGCGGAAGTCGTAAATCTCTGGGCGGTTGAACAGCCGCACGGCGTTGGTCTGCACGGTGCCGGGGTTGATGGCGACCCCGTTGCGCGTCTGCGGGCGGAGGTTGAAAGAGTCGGGCAGCAAGCCCTGCAAATCGGGCTCGTCGAGGTCCCAGTTCTGCTGAACGCCCGAGGCGGTGATGCCGTCGGCGAGTTGTTTCCACACAGGGTTGGGGTCGTGACGCGTCAGGCGATACAGCGCGTCCGCATAGACCAGCGCGCACCACTGTACGGGCAGCCCGAACCACGAGTGCGTCCAGTGCGTCGCGCCGAACACGGGGATGGAAGCATAAAGACCGATGGGCTTCGACGCGGGGTTGACGAGATAGACGAACGGCACGCCCGTCCACGCCCAGTAAATCGCTTGGTCGAGGAAGTGTTTGTCGCCGGTGATTTCGTAGCCCATCGTGTATGCGCGGACGAGATGCGCGGCGGCGAGAACGTCGGGCGTGTGCAGCGGCACCTCCCACGTCTGCGCCCCGCGCGGGACGGTGTTGGTGAACTTGTCTAAGGCGCGCAGCACGCGCAGTCCTTCTTTGGTGAGGTCGGGGTCGCCCGTGAGAAGGGCGGCTTCCAGCACGCTCTGCACGACGGCTGCGGTCAAACCGTTGGCATCGGGGGCGAAGTGGGTTTTGCCGAAGTCAGGGCGGTCGGGGGCTTTGCGGTAATGGACCGAGCCGTCGGGTTCAAACCGCTGCAACTGTCCGCGCCCCGCTTCCAGCGCGCGTTGGACGTTGGCGGCGACGTGACCGTAGAGCAATGCCTGCACAGGATAGCGCACGTGCGACACGCCCGCAAAGTTGTAATCGGCAGGAGGCATTTGTGCGAGGGCTTCTCGCGCCGCATTGCTGAGGCGTTGCGCTAAGGCGGCATCGTTCGTTTGCCGCGCCAGCCAGTCCATCAGCATCGCCGCATCCGCCGCCCGCTGCGGACCGAACGGCGAGCCGGGCCAGTAGGCATGACGGTAGAGGTTCCCCTCGCGCAACTTGGAGTCCAGCCACCCCCCGGCGGCTTGCCGCACGTAGCGCTGAAACTCCATGACTTGCGGCACGGGCGGCAGACCCCGCAGCGCGACGTAGTACTGAATCGCCGGCACGACGCTTTGTCCCTTGCCGCCGATAAGCGTCGCCCGCAGCGTCAGCGGTTTGCCGGCGGGAAGTTTCTCGGCATCGTAAGGCAGCAGGTTGCCCTCCACGCGATTCGCGCCGTCCGAGCCGGGGAACAACACGCCCATCACGTGCCCGCCTGATTGGAACAGGCGGTCGGGCGAGTCGAACAGCGCGCTGAAGTGCGGCGCCATGTCCCACACCAGACCGACATATCTGCCCTGCGCCGCTACCGCCATCAGCGGGAAGGTGATTTTGAGCGAGTCGGGGACCTGCCGCTTCGACCCTGGACCGATGATGTCCGCCTCCGAACTGCTGGGTTCGTTGTCCAGATACTCCAAGCCCGCGAACAGCCCCTGCGTTTTCTCCCCGCCGAACGAACCGACGCCGGGACAGACGGCGAACATCGGCAGGAACAGCACGGCGCGGTCTTGATTGACCCTCACCTGCGTCTCCACGTCAATCGCGCCGGGCTTGTCCGCCGCCGTAAAGCGCTGGCGGATCTCCCACCTTGCGCCATCGGCGTCCGTCGCGGTGGCTTCTACGACGACGGCTGGCTGCTTCCGCGCCGCGACTGTCGCGGCGCGGACGGTCACCTTTGCCTTCTCCGCCAACGCGAGCCAGCGCGGTTCGTTGCCCTGAAGGTAGCCAATCATCGGGCGGTTAAAACCGACCGCCATGGGCTGCCCGGCCGCTTCCAGCACGAACCCGCCCAACTCGTTGGGGGAGTGAATCAGGCGCACATCGCCCGATTGCACGACGAGGGTGTTATCCGTCCGCGTCGGCGGAGTGGGCTTCTGCCACGCGGGTTCCTTCCAGAAAACGCGCGGCTCGAAACTGATGAAGGCGAGGAGGCAGGTGCCTTTGATGCCCGGCGGGTCGAAGCGCAGGCGGTAGCCCGCGCCGAGCGCGGGCAGCGGCACGCGTATCTCCTGCCACTCACCCGCTTTAACGGGGAAGCGCACGGAGTTCGCCTCCGTCGCCCCCTGTGTGAAGTAGAACACCTGCCCGTTGCCCTCCTGGTCGGACTTGAGGCGAATCCGCATCCAGAGCGGTTGTCCCGCAGGGTAATCCTGCGCCGGACCGGTGATGTAAGGGTCGTTGCCGGTAATCTGGATGAGCATCCCTTCGGGGGTATGCTTGAGGCTGCCGACATCGTGCGTCGGCTGCCACTCCTGAACCGTCTGCGGTTGCGTGAAGTCGAAGCGGGGTAGCGTTTGAGCCATCAGATTTCCTCCCTGCCAAAGCATCAGAAACATCACGGCTACAATTCTCATAAGCATCATAGTTTCCCTCGCAGAATAAGTTTCTCGACGCTGAGGTTGCTCTCCGCGGCTCTCTACGCCCACTCTGCGTTCTCAGCGTTGAAAAAGCCTCGACGCCGAGGGCGCAGAGGAGGCGCGGAGGGACGCGGAGGTTGCTCTCCGTGGCTCCCTGCGCCCACTCTGCGTTCTCTGCGTCGAAAAAGCCTCGACGCCGAGGGCGCAGAGGAGGCGCGGAGGGACGCCGAGTTATTCTTTCAGATTCAGGACGCGGCGAACGATGCCGTCTTTCATCCTGACAACGTTGAAGTTGAGCAACAGACCGACTTGCCAGCCACCGAGTCGCAAGTAAGTCAGAAGTTGGGCTTCGTGAACGGGGGCGAGGGCGTCAACGGATTTTACCTCTATGATGACTCGGTCTTCTACCAATATGTCATAGCGGTAGCCACATTCAAGTCGGATGCCCTTATAAACTACTGACACAGGTTGTTGTCGCTTGAAGGAGAGACCCCGAAGACTCAACTCGTGACACAAGCACTCCTCATAGGTGCTTTCCAGTAGCCCCGGACCAAGTTGACTATGAACCTCGATGGCAGCAGCGATAATTTGGCTCGTCAATTCATTCACATGCATTTTAGGTCACCTCTTTGTCGTTATTCAGCGGCTCTCTGCGGCTCTCTGCGCCCACTCTGCGCTCTCTGTGTTGAAAAAGCCTCGACGCAGAGAACGCAGAGGAGACGCGGAGGAGACGCGGAAAGACCCTGAGGTCGCTCTCCGCGCAACTCTGCGCACTCTCGGCGCTCTCGGCGTTTAAACAGAATACCCAAGTTCATTTCGCCGCGCCACTCTCTCAGGCGAGGATGCTCCTTGCTGTTGACGACATCCGTGCCCGTAAGCAGGACTGAGTTGCACCAGCGCCTCAGGCCACAATGTCTCCTTCGAAAGCCGTTGGGTGACATACGCGGCAATCTGCGGGTCAGCGATTCTCGGTTCATGGAGTTCCTCTGAACCCTATGAAACCTGACCGACCTTAATCAACAGCCAGCGTCCGGTAAAGGAGCATAGGCGTAAGAGGAGTTTTCGTCCCGATGGGCGGGCATCCTTTCATCCTACGCTTAAAAGCTTTGTATTGGCACGACACATGTCCTCAATTAACTTTCCCGTGGGCGCACCCAAGGCGCAGCGACGAAGCCCTTTGTCGGGTGGGCGGCGTTACGCGAGGAAGCCAATGTGAATTCAAGGGGAGGGGTTGAACACATACCTCTCTCAGGATGAAGACCTGAAGAGTTGCGCTGAGGAAATAACCTCCGATGTGTCAACCCTCATCACAGCAACTCCCGCAGTGGCTCGCCTGTGGACAGGGGGAGCGGGCGCCCGTCGGGGGAGGGATAAGTGATGGTATGTGGGTCGTAGCCTAAAGCGGTAAAGACGGTGGCGTGAATGTCCGCCGGAGAGACGGGGCGGCTCACAGGATATGCGGCAAGGCGGTCGGATTCACCGACGACTTGCCCGCCGCGAATGCCACCCCCTGCCAGCACCATGGAGTAACACTGCGGCCAGTGGTCGCGCCCGGCGGTGGCGTTGATTTTGGGCGTGCGCCCGAAGTCGCCCATCCACACGACAAGCGTGCTGTCAAGCAAGCCGCGCTCGTGTAGGTCTTCCAGCAGGGCGGCAAACGCCTGCTCCATCGGCGGGACGAGGTTGTTTTTCAGTCGCTCGAAGTTGTTCTCATGCGTGTCCCAGACGATGCTATGACCATTGACGGTAGTGACGAACTTGACGCCCGCTTCAATGAGCCGCCGCGCCAGCAGGTGCGACTGCCCCCACGTGTGCCGTCCGTAGCGGTCGCGGACCTTAGGCGGTTCCAGGGAGAGGTCGAACGCCTTGCGCACCTCAGGCGAGGTGATGAGGTCAAACGCCTTTTCCTGCGCGGCGTCCAACGCCTTCATATCGGCGAGGTGGTCAACGGCGCGCAGGGCGTTGTCTAACACGCGCAGCATGGAGCGGCGATGGTGGACGCGGGCGACGGTGGTGCCTTCGACCGGTCCGATGTTGGGCAACTTGAAGCCGGGTTTGTTGGGGTCGGCGTTGAGCACGTAGGGGTCATATTTGCTGCCCAAAAATCCGCCGAACTGTCCGGGGGTGATGTAGCGTTCGCTGTCGCAGTGCGGCTTGGGGGTGATGACGTAAGGCGGCAGCGCCTTGTTGTAGCCTTCGTAGTTGTAGGCGAGCCAGCCCGTGAGCGTGCCGAAACTCGGGTAGTCGTCTGGGCTGGGGTTGATGAGCGTCGAATCAATGCGATAAGGACGCCCGACAATGGACCAATACATGCCTGTGTTATGTTGCGTGTGCGTATGATGCACCGAGCGGATGATGGCGTATTTGTCGGCGTGTCGGGCGAGACGGGGCATGAGTTCGGAAATCTCGATGCCAGGCACGTTGGTTTTGATGGGCTTGAACGGACCGCGCACGTCGTCGGGAGCGTGGGGTTTCAGGTCCCACAAGTCAATGTGGCTGGGCGCACCGGCGTTGAAGATGAGGATGACAGATTTCGCTTTGCCGTCGCCAACGGCTCCGGCTGCCTTGGCACGGAACCAGTCCACCAGCGTCAACCCCAACGCGCTCAAGCCGCCCACGCGCAAAAACTCTCGCCGCGTCCAACCATCACACAAACGAATTCTGCCGCCCCCAAAGGAAATCATGTCGTCCCTCCTCTACCTGCACAGCACCCACTATGCATGGCACCAAATAGCCAACAAGCTATCAGCGCTGCGCTCGGCTCACTTTGACATTCCCACAGGGTAAGGGTTTCGTGTTAAAACAGGAATTACGCGGTTGCCATCATGATCTTTCCCTTCCCCCGACCACTCCTCCCAGGAGAGGGGCGTCACAGGAGCGGCTCAGCGAGGCTTGTTGCCTTCACCCCTGCCTGTCATGGTGAGGAACGGAGCGACGAAGCCATCCCCTGCGCTGCTGCTCTCGTCTTTGCAGGGGGATGGCTTCGCCCCGCTTGGAATGACGGGCATTTTCATCAGGGAAGGGTTGGGAGAGGAGAAAGAAGATGTTAGCAACGGCATAAGTTTTGTTAAAATTTATGCGGAGGAATCGTCCATGTCCCCAAGGGGATACCATGCCGCAGGGAAATCGTCTTCGTCATCAGTCGTCTTCGAGATTCGAGAGCGAGGACGATTTTCGAGGGAGGTAACGTAGCATGAAAATCGAACCCAGTGATGCGCTGATTATTGTGGACGTGCAAAACGACTTCTGCCCCGGCGGAGCGTTAGCAGTGCCTGACGGCGACGCCGTGGTGGAGCCTATTAACCGCGTCGCGCCGCTGTTTTCGCATGTGGTCACGACGCAGGACTGGCATCCGCCGCATCATTGCTCGTTCAAAGAGCAGGGCGGGATGTGGCCAGTTCACTGCGTCGCGGGCACGTCGGGCGCAGATCTGCATCCGCAACTCAACCAGCAGGCGGTCCACCTACGCATCCGCAAAGCCGACACGGCAGAAAGGGACGCCTACTCTGGCTTCGACCACACCGACCTGGCTGCCCAACTACGACAGCGGGGCGTGAGGCGTGTGTTCGTCTGCGGTCTGGCGACGGATTACTGCGTCCGCGCTACTACCCTCGACGCCCTCAAAGAAGGCTTCGTCACCTTTGTTATCACCGACGCCGTGCGCGGGGTGGACGTGCAGCCTGGGGACAGTGAGAAGGCTCTGCGGGAGATGCAGGAGGCAGGGGCGACGATGGTGACAAGCGGGGAGTTGGGGTGATGAAGCCGTGGGACAAGAAATCCCTTTGCGCCTCAAGGCGGTCAACGGATTTCGGTAACGGATGAAACGGATTGCTTTCGGATTGGACGCTGACACCATCCGCTTAATCCGTTACCGAAATCCG
>JANWYM010000232.1 GCA_025055355.1 Abditibacteriales bacterium | reverse complement strand
CGCCCTGCCATCGCCTCCAAGCGCGCGATACGCTCCGCCACGGGCGGGTGCGTGCTGAACAGGGAGAAAATCCCTCCGCCGCGCAGCGGATTGACGATGAACAGGTGCGCAGTGGCAGGCTGGGTGTGGGTCGGGACGACGTGCGCTGCCTGCTCCAACCGGCGCAGCGCGCTGGCGAGCCACAGCGGGTTGCCGCAGATGCGCGCCCCGCCCTCGTCAGCGGCGTATTCACGAGCGCGCGAAATCGCCAGTTGGATGATGACGGCTGCAATCGGCGCGACAATCGCCCAGAACAGCAGCACGACGGGATGCGTCCCGCCTTCTTCCCCATCGTCATGTCGCCCCAAGCCGCCGAACATCGCCGCCCACTGCGCCATGTTGCCCAACATGGAAATCGCCCCCGCGATGACCGCTGCGATGGTGCTGATGAGAATGTCGCGGTGCTTGATGTGCGCCAGTTCGTGAGCGGTCACGCCCGCCAACTCCTTCATGTCCAGAGAGCGCAAGATGCCCTCTGTGTAAGCGACGACGCCGTGCTGCGGGTCGCGTCCGGTGGCGAAGGCGTTCAAGCCCTCGTCGGGAATCAGGTAAATCTTCGGCTTGGGGATGTTCGCCTGCGCTGCGAGTTGCTCCACCATGCGGTGAAGGTCGGGCGCTTCGTTGAAATCAATCTCCCGTGCGCCGTGCATCATCAACACGATGCGATCGCTGAACCAGTAGGTCGCCGCGTTCATGAGCAGCGCGAACCCGAACGCGATGACCATGCCTTGCGTGCCACCGAGGGCTTTCCCGATAACCACCAGCAGCGCCGTCAAGGCGGCTAACAGAATGGTTGTTTTCAGGGTATTCATGGTGAACCTCCTTATTTCACGAGTTTTAAGAGAAATGACGACACCCAGCACGATACGGCTCGGCATGAGCTAAAAAGGCGACATTAAAGCAGCAGAGCCGTTCCGACGCCGTTAAAGAAAGTATATTCCATGCGACATGTGCCGAGGCGGGGACATGTTATCAGTCTCAGCGCGGAGCGGTAGGGGATGGACAAGACGGCAGGGCGAAAGCGAGGGCGTGGTGGCTTCGCAGCGGCAATCGGCATCCGCCCCACCGCTCGCGGCAGGGAAAGTTCTACGCTCTCCCTCCCATCTGCCGTATCAGAACCCCAAGCGTTCCACCCCTTTCCGCCGCCTCCGCAGGCGTCCAGAACGGTCAAGACGCCTGCCAGCATCAGCAAGCAACCGCTGCCGGGGCACCCCTTCCTGCCCTTCGTTGTGCTCAGCGAGACTTGTTTCATCAGAGAACACTCGCCCTTATGGACGTAGAAAAGTCAGGCAAGTTCCCTCCCCTTCCCCTCTCAAAGCCCTAACTCCTTCATCATCTTATGATGGCGCACGATGAACTTCACCGAATCCTCCACGAACTGTGTGATTATCTGTTCCTCGTGTAGTGTTGTCATCTGCTCGCGCACTCGCTTGATTTGTCGCTCCCACTCTTGGCGGGCGTGGGGGTCTTCTTCGGCGTCGCGCAACCGCTCTAACGTCTGCAGCCGCTGCGCCAACGCCTCGCGCAGAACCCCCAACTCCTCCGCCCTGGGTTCGCCCTCCAGGGCTTGGTCTAAGGCGATCTGCAGGTCCGGGTCTTCGACGGACATCACGCTGCGCCTCCCCTCCAACAGGAGTTCATGGATTCATGCCCTCCTGAGGTTCATGAACCCCCTGAACCTAATGTCCCGGGTTATTCGTCGTTATCCGATCGGTGCGTTCACACGGCTTGACGTGGCTGAGTTTCAACAGCTCCTCGCGCGGCAGGTTGGAGACGAGGGACAAGATGCGGTCGCCTGCTTTCCAGGAGACCACGTTGTAATCCCCTTCCTGCGTCACGACGACGTTCTGTCCCCCGACGCTTACCGTTTGACCCATTGGCACGTCGAAGACGGCGGCGCGGTGGATGAACAGGCAGACACACCAGTCCTGCCGTCCACGTCGGAACGCCATCAACGCGCCCTTTTCCGGCGCGGTGGCGCGCCGGTTCACCGCGAAGCAAACGCAGGACATAACGCGGCTCAGTTCGTATCCTGCCGCAGTGTAGTTGACCGCCGGCACAGTGTAACCGACCGTTTGGGTCAGCCAGCGCGCGCCGTGCGTGGGATCGTGCACAACACGCCCTTCTGAGCAAGGGGATTGGCGATGGGTGTCGTAAATCTGGACAAGTTCAGCGGGACTCAACGGCTGGGGACGGGGACGCCTCCACAGCGCTCCGCTGCCCAACACAATGACCGCGAGGCAAGCCGCCAGCGCGAACACCCAACGGAACTCTCGGGTGCGTGAGCGGGCAGGCGGATGGAGGGCATCGAGGCGACGGCATACCTGCGCCCAGAAGTGCGCGGGCGCGTCCTCCCTCGGCACGCGCTGACGCAGCAAGGCTTTGGTGCTGGCGAACGTCTCCCGCAACCGCGCACAGCGGGGGCACTGTTGAATATGCGCCGCTAACTGACGCGTATCGTCAGCAGGTAACTCGCCATCCACCAACGCACAGATGAGTTCTTCGTTGAGGTCACACGGCATAACGGCAGACCACTGACCACATGACCATGGAACAAGACCGGAGAGGTCATGTGGTCATGTGGTCATGTGGTCTTAGATGAGCCGTCTCTCCTTTGCATACCGCATCAACTTCCGCCGCAACTGACTGCGCCCGCGCGACAGCCGTGACCGCACCGTGCCGATGGGAATTTGCAGGGCATCAGCGATTTCCTGATACGACAACTCCTGCAAGTCGGACAAAATCACCACCGTGCGAAACTCATCCGATAAACTGCTGAGAGCGGACTGCACCTCATCGTCCGTGATAGTCGCCAGCAGCGCCTCTTCAGGGTTCTCCAGGCCGTTGCTGTTGTCCGCACTCATCAGGTATTCCGCATTGGGCGTCAAATCTTCCAGCGCCAGCATCTCGGGTGTTCGGCTCTTTTTGCGATACTGATTGATGTAGGTCGTCACCAAGATGCGGAACAGCCACGCGCGGAAGTTAGTTCCCGGTTCAAATTGCTCGAGGTGGGTGAATGCCCGCACGAATGCCTCTTGGGCTAAATCCTCCGCGTCCTCGCGATGCCCCGTCATCCGCAAGGCAGCGTTGAAAATCTCGCGCTGGTGCGGCTGCGCCAGTCGCTCAAATTCCGCCCGGCGGTCGGTCGGGGCGGAGCGTTGAAACAGCTTCGCAAGCGTTGTTGCCTCCATGGGACATAAGTCACCACTGCCTTAGATACTCTCTGCTGCCTTGGCGTTCCTCCTCCTTTTGCGTTGCAGGAACCATCCGCCCATACATAGCCCGACCCCAACCAGTACCAGCGTATGCGGCTCGGGGATAATATGGCGCACGCCCATGTAATCGTTGGTGCAACTCATCGTCCATGCTGCTGTCACTTGAGGCGTCAGACCCACGAGAAGATTCAGAGGCACGCTGACCTCGATGAGGTAAACGGGCGCCGTCCCCCCACCTGGCCTCTGGTAGTAGAAGTCCAATTGGTCGTAGCGAAAGAACGCCCCGTTGACGATCTTACTACCGGTGGTAGGAATCACATCGGAGTAAGGCGGCGGGTTGAAGCCACCCGACCCGCTCGGATGGATGACCCTCCAATCGCCGTCGGCGATGATGTCTGTCCATCCCGAGGTGCCTGCCGGTCCCGTCGGCAACAGAATCCCCCAATCCGCACCCTGAGAGAGAATTTGGTTGGGGTTGCTGCTGCGGGTGTTGTAGCCCGGAGGCTGTGTCACATACTGGTCGAAGTCAAAAAACAGCCCAGCCGGCGGAGGGTTGAGAACCCCCGTCGGGTTGGGGTTGGGATTGATCGCGATGTCACCGACTCGGAACGGCCCCACGCCCGCCGGGTTGAAACTGGTCACGATGCCGATGTAAAGGTTCTGATGGTCGTTGGTCATATACATCGCGCGCACGTCGTAGTCCGGACCACCGGCGGGAATCCGCCCGCTCCCGAAGGGACCGCGCGTATCCCAAATCGTGTAACTCACATCTGAACCGACGCCGATGTGATAGATGGGCAAGTTGCCGTGACCATCGGTGTGGCGGTCCACAAACGGGGCAAGGTTGGGAAAATCGTTTCCAACGCCTGTGTAGACTTGCCCAGGCACCCCGCCTCGGTTCACACCAAAATCGCTCAGCTTCCCCGTTAGGACGATGGCTTGCACGGGGGCGGACGCCGCCGCGTGCAATCCCACCGCAACGACCACTGCAAAGAAACGCCAGAACTGCCTCAAACTACATAGGTGTCTCATGTTTTGCTCCTTTCGCATAAAAAAATTGGGCTCACCCGACGCTTCCTTGACAGGCGCGTCAGGTGAGCCGTCATGTTCACCCGCCGATTGGCTGTGCAATTTCTCTATTCCTCAATGCCTTTCTATCTTCACAAGGGAGTAAAAAAAAGAAAAAAACGCAATGAGATACGGACAAGAGTTACGCGGTTGCCGTCATTCCTTTCCCCTCAACCCCTGCCCAATGAAAAAGCCTGTCATTGCGAGTGCAGTGGAGCAATCCCCTCCGCGCCAGCCGTCTCCTCCGTAGGGGATTGCTTCGTCGCGGTAGCGCGGAGCAATTGACCACGCGTTGGTTGACACACCACACCGCACGAAAATCACCGACCGGGAGGGGGAGGCTCCCGCCGAACCCAATGGCTTCGCTGGAGCGTCGTCCGCCGGTGGATGTAGTTGTTTTCGAGGGAGAACTCCCCTCCCCTTGGGGGAGGAGAAAAGAGGTCGCGTCGGTTTTCTCCTTTGTTGACAAACCCCTGTTATTCCGATATACTCACCTTGACAGGCGAGAGTGTAACGCCGCCATGATGGAGGGGGCGACGAGATAGAGAGGCATAACGCAGGCGGGGGAGGTGACAGTGATGCCAGCGATGATATTTGGACTGGGACCGACGGAGATCATCATTATTTTGGTGATCGTCCTGTTGTTGTTCGGGGGCAGCAAAATCCCCGAACTCATGCGGGGTCTGGGACAGGGCATCCGCGAGTTCAAAAAGGGCGCCAGCGATTTAGGCGACGAGGACAAGCCCAAACTTGAAGCCAAGTCGGAAAACAAATAAGAGCCCCTCCGAAAGTGGCTCGCAACGCCGTCGCGGGACTATCCGTCGCGGCGCGGTGGGCTACTATCACCCGCGACGCCGTCGCGGAACCGTCGCGGGGTGACGAACGCCATCTCTCGGATAGGCTCTAAGCCAATGGTCAATCGGTTTACCGTCACATTATGATTCACTGACCAATTGACCAATTGGCTTTCAACGCAGTATCGCACGCCGCCATCACCACACCAGTAGTCGGGGGTCGTGGATGTATCTGAAAGGATTGACCCTTGTCGGCTTTAAGACCTTTGCCGACCCCACGCAGTTGCAGTTCGGGCAAGGCATCACGGCGATTGTCGGACCGAATGGCTCCGGGAAGAGCAATATCGTTGATGGGATCCTGTGGGTGCTGGGCGAGCGCAGCCTGAAATCTCTGCGCAGTCACGCGCCTACGGATGTGATCTTCGCCGGCAACGGTACGCGCCGCCCGACGGGGTTGGCGGAAGTGTCCCTCACGCTCGACAATCACGACCACCGCTTGCCCGTGCAGTTCTCTGAAGTCACCATCACCCGCCGCATCTTCCGCGACGGCGAGAGCGAATACCTCATCAATAAAACCCCCTGTCGCCTGCGCGACATTCAGGAGATGCTGCTCGACACCGGACTCGGCGCGGACACCTACGCCATCGTGTCGCAGCGTGAGATTGACGCCCTTCTCTCCGTCAAGCCCGAAGACCGCCGCGAACTGTTTGAGCAGGTGGCGGGCGTGCAAAAATACCGCTTCAAGCGCGCCGAAGCCAAGCGCAAGTTGGAGCGCACCGAGCAAAACCTGACCCGCGTGCGCGACATCATGTATGAGTTGGAGAGCCAACTCGAACCCCTGCGCGCGCAAGCCGAATACGCCCGCGAGTATCAAAACTACCTCGACCGCTTGCGCTTCCTGCAACTCGCTTTGCTCGCTCACGATTACGACGTGCGCCTGCGCCGGCTGGAAACTTTGCTGGAACAACGGCGACAGGTGACGGCGGGTTTGGAACAAGTCCGCGCCGCCATCGCGGAACTGGAAGACACCGAGCGCGCGCTGGACACGCGGCTGCGGGCGATGGAGGAAACCGTCGCGGTGCTGCAGCGCGAGACGACGACGGTCATCACCCACGTCAAAGCCACCGAAGGCAAAATCGCCGTCGCCCGCGAACGCCTCCGCGCCCTCGCTGAGCAGCGCGAGTTTCAGCAGCAGGAAATCAGCCTCCTCGCCGGACGCGCCGAAGCCGCCCGCGAGCAAATCGCCGCGCACCAGCAAGAGTGGGCAACCCTGCAACAATCGTGGGAACGTTTGAACGCGGAAATGGCGGAACGCTCCGGTGTGCTCGCCGAAGCCAACGCCCGCCTCGCCGACCTCGCTGCCGCGCTCGAAGAGAGGCGCCAGCACGCGCTGACGCTCGCGGCGCAGATCGCCGACAAACGCAACGCGCTGACAGCCGCGCACACCCACCGTCACCATTTTCAGGAGCGCGTCACGGCGCTGCAAAATCTGCTCACCGCGACCCACGCCGAACGCGAGCAAGTCAACCGGGCGCTGACGCTGGCGGCGCAGACAACGACGGAACTCCAGCAGAAGTTGGACGGCATTGAACAAGC
>JANWYM010000231.1 GCA_025055355.1 Abditibacteriales bacterium | reverse complement strand
AGCACGTTGGAACGTTGGAACGTTAAACGTTAAACGTGACAACCTCCCAACCTGCCAACCTGTCAACCTGCCAACCTGCCAACCTGCCAACGTGCTAACCTGCCAACGTGCCAACGTGCCAACGCATCACCCCACCCCCGTCGGTTTGCGGGCGACGAGGCACACGATGTCGCGGGGGTTGACGTAGAGCGAGAGATGCCCCACGCGACAGAATGTGACCAGCCGACCCAACACTGCCGCCAGGCGCGGGGCGTAAAGCGCGAGCCGCTTGCAGAAGAACGCCAGCGTAACGTATTTGCCGATGTGGAACGCCCGCAGCGTCTCGAACCCCGCTTTGTCGAGCATTTTCCGCGCCGTGTCGCGCGAGAAGTAGTAGAGGTGTTCATCCGCCAGTTTGAACCCCATCCATCGCTCACCTGTTACTTGGGCGACGCGGCTGCTGATGTCGGGCGTGCATAAGACCAAAAGTCCGCCGTCTTTGAGCACGCGATGACATTCCTGCAGTTGTTGCAACGGGTCAGTCATGTGTTCAACGACGTCCCACATTGTAATCACGTCAAACGACGCTGTCGCAAAGTTCATCTCGGGGATTTGCCCGCAGAGCACGCGCGCGCCCAGCCGCCGCTTGGCAGCCGCAACGGCGTAGGAGGAAATGTCTATGCCCGTCACGTCCCAGCCCCTCTGTCGCGCTGCCTCCATGAAGAACCCCAACGCGCAGCCGACGTCCAGCAGGCGCCCTGGCACGGGGCAATACCGTTCAATGAGCCGCAGCCGCCGGTGCGCGGTTTTGAGGATGTTGGGCATGTCGGCTGCGTAGTCTTCATAGCCGACCACGTGCGAGTTTGCGTTACGATAATAGTCTTCGCCATAAATCCTCTGCACCGTGTCGTGCGTCGGCATCTCCCGCACGCGCACCAACCCGCACGCGGCGCACTGCACGAGGTGCTGCAAACTCGCCCCGCGCAGGGGCAGCGTCGCCGTCCCGCCACAGAGGTTGCAGACGGAATTCGGGTATTCGGGTCTTCGAGTATTCGGGTGTTCGCGTGCTTGGATGTTCATAGCGAGACATTGGGACATTGGGGCGTCGGGGCGTTGGGGCGTTGGAAACGTCGCTTCACGTGACGCAGCCCCTTGAGCGCGCCTGTGCCAAACCACGACAGCAACCACCACCCCAACGCAGGTAGATGGGTCGGGGTGTAGCGCAAACTGCGGGCGATTTCGGCGCGTCCGCGTCTCCCCTCCCCTTTGTTCACATAAGCCACACCCAACAGAAAATGGGCCCGCGCCAGGGCGCGGGTGTGCGCGTGACGGATGCGCCCTACCGCCTCTGGCTCGCGCCGTCGGAGGTTGTTGAGAATCGAGACCGCGTTGCGCATCATGGTCACATCGCTGTTGTTGGTGATGTTCTGCGCGTGCTGCCGCCGCATGGCGACGACCTCGGGAACGAAGTCCACCGGATACCGCGCCGCCAGCCGCAGCCACAAATCCCAGTCCTCGCCAATGCGGTAGGACTCATCGAAGAGCCCTACCGCGTCTAGCGCGCAGCGACGGATGAGGACGCTCTGCGACGGCACGAAGTTGACCATCACCAATTCCTCCAAGACCCAACCCCGTCGCGCCCCACCGTGAATCTCAAACGCTGTGCGCGGTTGAATGCGGTCGGGCGTCTCGTCAATGCGATAGCAGTCGCCGTATACGAAGCCCAACTCTAACTGTCGGTCGAGCAGCGGCACTAACTTCTCCAACCGATGCGGCAGCCACAGATCATCACCGTCCAGCGTGCTGATGAACTCCCCGCGCGCCACTTGGATGCCTGTGTTCTTCGCCCCCGACGGTCCGCGGTTGTCCTGGCGGATGTAGCGCACGCGGTCGGCGTAGCGGTGCACCACCTCTCCTGTGCCGTCAGTGGACCCATCGTCCACGACGATAATTTCAAAATCCCGGTAGGTCTGCGCCAGCACGCTGTCAATCGCCTCCGCGATGTAGCGCGCGCAGTTGTAAGCCGGGATGATGACAGAGACCTTGGGGTTCAATGTCCTCTCCACACCCTTATCGGGAGCAGCGACAGTTCCAGGGCGAACAAGTCCATCGAGAACTCGCCGCGCGCGTCGCGCGCCCAATCGGTAATGCCGAAGCGTTTCAGCGCGTAAACGTCCGCTCCCAACGCGTTGGTGCCTTGCACCGTTGAGCAGGCATGGCGGTAACCGCATTCTGCGACGATGCGCTGCACGTCCGCGTTGAAATCGCCCAGCGGATACGCAAACCCGGTCACCTCTCTTCCCGTATGCTCTTCAATCTGCCTTTTCGCCCCCGCCACTTCCCGCCGCGCCTCATCCCAGGGAATCTTCGTCAGCAGCGGGTGCGTGACGGTATGCCCGCCGATGTCCACACCGTTGGCACTCAACTCCTGCACCTGCTGCCAAGTCATCATGCGATAGCGCGGCGCCGCATTGTTCGCCGCGCCGTTCACGCGCCGCGCTAACTCATGACGCGTTCGCTCCCACTGAGGGGCATCGAGTTCTTTCTCCAACCGAATCAGTTTCTTAATAACGGCGGAGCGGGTAGGAGAAGACACCTGAAGCCATGCGGCGACCTCTTGCAACTGTTCCTCAGAACATGATAGGACACTCTCGTTGACTGCGTCCCACCAGGGCACTGCATCACTCCCTATGTAGCCCGTCGCCACATAAACCGTCCACGGCAGATTGTAGCGGCGCAGGATGGGCGCCGCGTAGAGATAATTGTCCTCGTAGCCGTCGTCAAACGTAATCGCCACATAATCGTCCGTCAGGGGCTTGCCCGCCTCAAACTGCGCCACCAGCCAGTCGAGGTTGACGACGGTATGGTGCTGCGCCACGTAGTGCATCTGCCGCTCGAACACCTCAACGGTCACGGGCGCGCCGTCCAACTGAAGCAGGGGCTGAAACGTTGCGTCGTCCGATGGCAGGACGCGATGATAGTAGAGGACGATGGCGCGTCCCCGTCCTTCTTTCGCCCGCGCCCGCCGCGCCAGCGGACCGAGCAGCCCAGAGCGAACGAGCGCAGCACAGAGAACTCTCTTGACAAGCGACTTCAATCCGTTCGAACGTCGGCACGTTAGCACGTTAGCACGTTGGCAGGTTGAAACGTTGGCAGGTTGGAACGTTGGCAGGTTGGAACGTTGGCAGGTTGGAACGTTCAACCTGCTAACGTTCCAACCTGTCAACCTGTCAACGTGCCAACGTTCTAACGTGCCAACGTGCTAACGCTATGTTTCCAGCAGGTCATCAAACCACGCCGCGTCCTCCTTGAGCGGGAGCACCAGCAACTTGCCATGGTCTGCAGGGTTCTTCGCCTGATGATAGCGCAGGAAAATTTTCCCTTCGGCAATGCCGACGATCTCCAGTTTGCCGGTCGGATGGGACATGCAGTAGCGCGCCCGCCGCGCCAGACCGCTCATCTGCCGGTGCGCTTCGAGGAAAATCTCGTAGCCGCGTTTGAGCGTCACGCGGAAGAAGTTGTTCCCCTTGATGGGGCGCCCGTGAAAGAGGTAGTAAGGCGGCACGCCCATGTAAGCGAGGCGGTTGAACAACTCGGCAATCACGTCAGGGTGGTCGTTGACGTTTGCCAACAGCGGCGTCTGGTTGGTCACCGCGCAGCCACAGTCCATGATAATTTGCAGGCACTCCACCGCCTGCGGCGTCAGTTCGCGGGGGTGATTGAAGTGCACTATCACATAAATCTTCCGCTCCGGTTCGCTGTAACGACGCAGGATGTTTTGCAGTTCTTTGTCTTCGGTGATGCGGAACGGGTCGAAAGCGGGCATCTTCGTCCCCAGCCGAATGATCTTCACGTGCGGCAACTCGCGCAGGCGGCGCAAGATGTCTTCCAGACGACGGTTGCTTAACATCAGCGGGTCGCCGCCCGTGAGCAGGACGTTGTCCACCTCGGGATGTTGGCTGATGTATTTCAACCCCTCCGTCACGTCGGGGCTGACCTCGTCGTTGTCCTTCATGAACAACCGCTTGCGGAAACAGAAGCGGCAGTAAGCCCCGCACACCTCGCTGACCAGCAGCAGCGTCGTGGGAGCATACTTATGCTCGACGCCGTGCGCCACCGTGATGCTTTTCTCGTCCCCGGGGTCCAACACGCCGTCCTCTTGCAGTTCCTCCGTGCGGGGGATGATGATGTTGCGGATGGGGTCGTTGGGGTCATCCCAGTTAATCAGCCCCAGATAGTAGGTATTCGTGCGAAAGACGAATTCATCCACCACTGGGGCTAAGGCTTGCTTTTCGGCTTCGGACAGTTGATGAATCTTATCGAGATTCTGGATAAAACGCACGTTACTCCCACCGACTTTCATAGGCACTCGTTCTCCCTTCTCAGGGTCGTCACAACCTCACCCAGCGATTCAAACCAGGGGGCAACGTCCTTTTTGACTGGCAACCATCATGCCAAATAAGTGAGGCTATATGGCCCATACCCACAGCGGCAAAACGACAAGGAGTGAACCTTTCTGACAAAAAACGTCGTCAAAACTTCACCGCGTCAGCCGTTGGCGCGTTGGCGCGTTGGCACGTTGGAACGTTAGCACGTTGGAACGTTGAAACGTTGGAACGTTCAACTTGCTAACGTTCCAACCTGTCAACCTGTCAACGTGCTAACGTTCCAACGTTCCAACGTGCCAACGTGCCAACGTGCCAACGTGCTAACGTGCTAACGTTGGAGAGAGAGCAGGCTCAAACGGCACGGGCTGACACTCAGCGAGGACCTTGCGGAGCGGGCTCTGCGGATTGCCGCTGATGTAGTCATCAATGAGCCGCTTGAACAAAGGCATCTTGTCCTCGAGGTAGTCGTCCACGCGCTTCTCAAATTTGTCGTGTCCCCACACAGGCCAGAAGTAGCCCCGACAGAGGACGTGATAAAGCACGCGGGGATGACACTTAAACTGTGTGTCGTCCAGATGCGGGTTGGTTTTGATGTCGGGCGCGGCGGTCAAGCCCCACTCAAAAGCGATGGCGTCGGTGCGGGGCGGCAGGTCGTCGGTCGGTGTTTCGTAGTTGATGCCGAACGACTGGTAATACCGCTTGTATTTCTCGATGAACGGCTTCATCTGCGACACATACTCCCGCCCACGGTGGGTGTTGAACCCGTCCCACATCTCGTAGATCTGGTTTTCCAGGCAGTAGCAAATCGTGCGGATGTGAAAGGTAAACTTGCACAACTCGCACGCCGCAATCAGGAAGGTGCGATACTTGAGCAAATCGCGAAAGTATTGACCGTAGGCGATTTCCTCATACAACCTGTCCACGTTGATGAGAAAATGCTTGAACTCCACGTCGGGGAACCGTCGCCGCAGGCGGTTTGCCCCGGTGATGGTGCGCTCCAAGCCCTCCAGTCCTTGACGCTCGTAAACGATGAGGTGCACCTCCTTGAACCGCTCCGCCGCCAATGCCGCCGCGCACAAAGAATCCGCACCACCGGAAAAACAGACTACCACGCGGTCACCGCGTCTATGTTCCCAACTGCGTGTTCCGTTGCTATCGCTCATGGATTCCTCCTTCTGTTGGCATGTGATGCAGGCTGGAAGCCTGCGCTACGGTAGCGCCGACATCCTGTCGGCTTCATGCGGTCATGTAGAAAATCGTGTCCCGCATCGCCGCGATGCACTTGGAAAACGTCATTCGCATCCGATACGGCATGAACAGCGAAATGACCGTGAGAAAAAAACAGACGCCGACGCACAGCCAGAAAAAGGTCCTCTGCAGAACGCGAATCATGGATCTCGTTGGCAAGTTGGCAAGTTAGAACGCTTCAACGTTTCAACTTGCCAACCTGAAAACGTTTCAACGCCCTCCCGCCGAATGACCACAGCCACCGCGCCGCTGGCGCGGGGTCGTCCCACGCGAACAGCGCGTGTTGCTTCTCCCCGCGCAGCGACGCTAACCACTGTGTGACGGTCAACTCACCGCTGCGGCGGCAGCGCAAAAAGGCATAGAGGTCTTTTTCCAAGTAAAGCCACTTCACGCCCGTGCGGTAATCTCGCTGCGGCGGCAGCGGCTGCCCCGTCATGTCGCAGTAGGCTATCCAAGGCAAATCCATGCCGCACTTGATACCCAAACAGTCCCACAATCCGTAGCGAGCGTTCAATTCGATGAACTTGAACTGGTTGTCCCGCCCGTCTCTTTTGAACTCCACATTGCACAAGCCGTGATACCCGATGTTTTGCAGAAATTGTGCCATGCGCTCGACCAACTCCGGCTCCCAGACGCTGACGACCAAACTCGCACTGCCAAACTCCGGCGGGTGCAGCCGCAACTTGCGCCCCACGAACGCGCCCAACATCTCCGACCGCGCGTTGCAATAGGCGGAGAACTCATGCATCCGCGAATCCTCACCGACGACAAGTTCCTGCACCATCAGGCGCGGCTCCCGCTCCGCCAACCGCGCGTAATGCTCCTCCAACTCCCGCACCGAGTGCACCTTGACAACCTTATGATGTCCCACCAGGCTCTCCATCTCTTTGCGTCGCCATGACAGCGAGTAAATCGGCTTGAGGACGCACGGAAAGTCAACCTCCCGCGCTATCTGGCGCACATCGCCCGCATCGCGGGGAAAGTAAGTTTTGGGCGCGGGCAGTTGGTAGCGTTCGACCAGCGTTTGCATCGTTTGCTTGTCCACCATCGCGTGCAGCGGAACGCGCGGCTGCGGGAACAGGAAGTAAGGTCGCAATGCCTCCTGATGCTGC
>JANWYM010000230.1 GCA_025055355.1 Abditibacteriales bacterium | reverse complement strand
CCAGCGGGCAGGAGACGTGGCGCTGGCGCGTGTTCTCGATCGGCTCGATGATCGGCATGGTGTTCGGCGGGTTTTACGTCGGCATCCCCGCCTTGACCGGCGCGGTCATGCAAAAGCCGCTGCAACTGATCTCTATCCCTTGGATTGACCTCACGCCCAACACCGAGAGTTTCCTCAAAGCCACCCCGGTCGGTATCGCCACCAGCCTGGGTAACTTCCTCGTCGGGTTTGTGCTGCCGTTCTGGGCGGTCATCGGTGGATTCGTTGCGGCGATGTTGACAATTGTTCTCAACCCCATTCTCTACAGTTTGGGCATCCTGCACACCTGGCGCCCTGGCTACGATACGATCACTACCAACTTTGTCAACCAGATTGACTTCTGGATGAGCGCGGGCATCGGGGTCTCCCTGGCGGTCGGGGTCATCGGGGTCATCGCCATCGTGCAGACGTTGATGCGGGCGCGGCGGGAGCGGACGATCGGCTTGCGCCGCTCTGCCCCTCCGCCGGGGCGCGGCGATTACCCCGTGTGGATCGCGCTGGCGATGTATGTGGTGTCCACCCTCGCCTACATCTGGCTCTGCACCATTCTTGTGCCGCGCTTTTCGGTCTGGTATCTATTGTTCTTCGGGTTCGTGTTCACACCCTTCAACTCTTACATCCACGCCCGCATGACGGGGCTGACGGGGCAGTATGCGGGGATTCCTATGGTCAAAGAGGGCATCATCATTCTCAGCGGTTATCAGGGAGTTGACATCTGGTTCGCCCCCCTACCCTATCACGACTTCGGGGGCATCGCCGCGAGTTTCCGCGTGGTGGAGTTGACGGGCAACAAGATCACCAGCATCATCAAAGCCGAGTTGTTTATGCTCCCCCTGCTGCTGATTTGCAGCGCGGGGTTCTGGTGGTTCATGTGGAAACTGGCGCCAATCCCGTCCGCGCCGTATCCCTACGCGCAGAAGATGTGGCACATGCAGGCGCTGCAAAACGCCCTGTGGTGGACAGCAACGCAGAAGGGTGAAAACAGCCTCTTCTATCAAGCGATTAAACCAAATGTCATTGTCGGCGGGCTGACGTTTGGGTTGGTCGGGTTCGGCTTGCTCACCGCCTTCCGACTGCCGACGCTGCTGATTTACGGATTCATTCGGGGCATGGGCAGTTTGCCGCACTTCATCATCCCCGAACTGATCGGTGCGCTCATCGGGCGTTACTACTTCGCCAAACGCTTCGGCGCGCACCAGTGGAAGTTATACGCCACCGTGCTGCTCGCAGGCTTCTCCTGCGGCATGGGGTTGATCGGCATGGGCGCGGCGGCGATGGCGATGATCTTCAAGTCGGTCTCCCAGATGCCGTTCTGAAGAAAGCCCATCGGTCAATCGGTCAATGCGCGAATTGACCCGTTGGCTCAGAGTCCATCCGACAACTCTCCCCTCCGATCAAAGGAGGGGTTGGGGGAGGTCAATATCACGCCGATAGGTTCTAATTGACCGTCGTGTGAAGGGCGCGAAGAGAAACTCTCGTGCCTCTTTGCGTTTCGTTCGAGGACTGCCAAAGTGGGTCGGGCGCCCCGCCCGACAATGCGTGACCCCAAAATGGAGTCCCGAACTGGTTGGGGGGTTTGTCCCTCAACCATTTGAGAGCTCCCGAGGTTTTGGGGATAGGCTCTAAGCGAAAGGCGAAACGCCAAAGTTGAGTGAGGAAGAAAAGTTTGTTGCGCACTGTGCGCGGTAAATTTCAAATAGCAGATGGAGGGAGTCCATTGACAAGTTGGAAAGAGTTACAAGTTCCCCAGCGCATTTTGATGGGACCGGGTCCGGCGAACGTGCCGCCGCAGGTCCTCAATGCGATGACGCAGTGTCCGATCGGTCACCTCGACCCCGCGTTTCTGGACGTCATGAACGACGTGAAGGCGATGCTGCAAGCCATCTTTCAGACGCAAAACGACCGCACGTTGGCGGTGTCGGGGACGGGCACGGCAGGGATGGAAACCTGTCTGGGGAACGTCATTGAGCCGGGCGATGAGGTCATCATCTGCGTCGCGGGTTTCTTCGGGGATCGTATGTGCGCAATGGCGGAGCGCATGGGCGCGCAGGTGACGCGTCTCGACACCGAATGGGGCACCGCCTTTGAGCCGGAGCAAGTCGCAGCCGCTTTGAAAAAAGTGAAGCGCCCCAAAGCCGTCGCCATCGTGCACGCCGAAACCTCAACCGGTGTGCTGCAGCCTCTTGAAGACATCAGCCGCTTGGCGCATGAATACGGAGCGTTCTTTCTGGTGGACGCGGTCACGTCCTTGGGCGGTGTCCCTGTGAAGGTGGACGCCTGGGGCATTGATGCGATTTACAGCGCCTCACAGAAGTGTTTGGGCAGCCCGCCGGGGCTGGCGCCGATGTCGGTCAACGACCGCGTGCTGAAGGCGTTGTTCAATCGCAAGCGACCTGTCCACAGTTGGTATCTCGACCTGTCGCTTGTCGGGCAGTATTGGGGCACGGAGCGCATCTATCATCACACCGCGCCGATTAACGCCATCTACGGTCTCCGCGAGGCGCTGCGCCTCGTGCTCGAAGAAGGGCTGGAGGCGCGCTGGGCGCGGCATCTGCATCACCACAAAGCCCTGGTCGCAGGCATCGAAGCGATGGGGTTGCAGATGCACGCAAAAGCGGGCTACCGCCTGCCGATGCTCAACACCGTGCGCGTGCCGAATGGCATTGACGAAGCCGCCGTCCGCCGCCGCCTGCTCGAAGATTACAGCATCGAAATCGCCGGCGGCTTGGGCGCGCTGCGCGGCAAAATCTGGCGTATCGGGCTGATGGGACATTCCAGCAACCGTCGCAACGTCATGCTGTTCTTAGCTGCGTTTGAAGAAATCCTGCTGGACATGGGCTACCGCTTCGATAAAGGCGCAGGGATTGAAGCGGCTGCCGCTGTCTATCACGCGGCACGATGAGAGTCACGGGGTCGCTGTCAGCGGATTGCGGCGGCGGATTCAACGGATTATTTGGGGGAGGGGCGCCTACTGCATTCGCTGGCAGCGACTCAGTGACCCATTGATTGATTGAACCATTGACCAATGCACTTCTCACCTCGCGCCTCGTTCGCATCGTCGGGGAAGACGCTGTAAGTTCCGCCCCGGAGGCGGTAGCGGCGTGTGCAGTGGACGGCGTCGCGCCGCGCGCGGTCGTCACGCCCACCGACGAAGAGCAGGTCAGCGAGGTGCTGCGTTTCGCCAACGCCGAGCGCCTCACTGTGGTGCCACGCGGGAACGGGACGAAGATGCACATCGGCAACCCGCCGACGCGCGTGGACATCGTTCTCGGCACAACGCGGCTGCATCGCATCGTCGAACACGACGCCGACAACCTGACCGTCACTGCCGAGGCAGGTGTGACCTTACCGGCGCTACAAACGGCGTTGGCGGCGCGGGGGCAGCGGCTCCCGCTCGACCCACCGAGGGCGGAACACGCCACGCTGGGCGGTATTGCCGCCACTCACGCCTTCGGTCCGCGCCGCTTGCTCTACCGCGCCCCCCGCGATTTGATTGTCGGACTGCACGCCGTCCTGCCCAACGGCGAGCGGGTCAAAGCCGGCGGCAAGGTCGTCAAGAACGTTTCCGGCTATGACTTGTGCAAAACGTTCATCGCCTCGTTCGGCACGTTGGGCGTCATCACGCAGACGACGTGGCGACTGTATCCGCTGGTCGCTGAGGAGCGCACGCTGCGGGCTTCGTTTGAAGACGTCGAGCAAGCCGCCGCCGTCGCCGCGCAGGTGATGGATTCCGTGCTGGTTCCCGTCGCGCTCATCATCACTAACATGCCGCTCTCGCCGGTGATGGCGGTGCGTCCCTCACCCGTTTTCCTCGCGTTATTCGACGGCGTGCCAGAAGCCATCGAGCGACAGGTGCGACAAACGGCGCAATGGTGTGAGGCAGCGGGAGCCTCGGAGGTACAAACTCTCAGGGGCGCGGCGCAGGCGCAATGCTGGCAAGTCGTGCGCGACTTCCCCTGCCGGTTTACTTACGACCCTGACCGCTCTCTCCTCTGCCGTGCCGCTGTGCCACTGACGCGCGTTGCGGACCTCATGCACGCCGCCGAAGAGATCGCCCCCACGCATCACCTCGCCGCGCACGTCTGCGCCCACGCCGGAGTCGGCGTGGTCTACGTCCACTTCGTCCGCCCACCCAACGGAACCGAGTCACACATCGTTGCCGCCGCCACCGCGCTCCGTGAAGCCGCCGAAGGCTGGGACGGTTATCTCGTCGTGGAATACGCCCCCGCGGCTCTCAAAAAACAGATCGCCGTCTGGGGCGCACCGCGCGGCGACCATTTCCTCATGCGCCGCCTCAAAACCGCCTTTGACCCGCACGATATAATGAGCCCCAGTCGGTTTGTTGTCTGAAGAACGTCGCCCATCCAGCCCATGCCTACCCCCTCGCCTGTAAGGAGCAGTGTGCGTCGCAAAGGCAACATTCGAGCATTGACGCGGGAGTTGCATGATGATGGTACACAGCCCTTGTGCAGTGGCTTTTGATTCCCGCCCTACTTCCGCTCGCCGCTGAAAATGCGGACGGATTCGATGAGCCCGACAAACCCCGGCGCTTTGTATGCCGCCACCTGCGAGCCACTGTCGGCGCCCAATTGCATCGTCTCGTTCGGGTCGCGTGGGATGAAAGCCGGCAGGGGGCGGCGGGCAACCTCCGCCCCGTTGACGTAAAGCACTATCTGCTGGTCCGCGGTGATGACGCCCACGAGCTGCGTCCACGCGCCGACGATGGCTTGCGGCGCCTCCACGTGGGTCGTTCTGTTCTGCGCGGTGACGCTGAACACAGGGCGTCCGTCAACGAGATGCATCGCGTAGCCCTGCGCGTTGCCGCCGCGCGCGAGGAGGACGCCGTTGGGCTGCTCGGCTTTGACGACCACCTCCACTGTCCATGCCCCGCCCGAGCAATCGAGCGTCGGCGACTTCGGAACTTCAATCAAGCCCTTGCCGTCGAAGCGCCGCGCTTTTCTGCCCTCGCGTCCCGCGACGAGCGGCACGCCGCGCGCTTCGCCGTGATTGTTGTTGCCCGATATGTCCACGACGCGGTCGCCTTCGTCGCGGCTGAAGTCATAGACCAGCACGTCCTTGTTCAATCGCCGCGCGGGGGGCGGCGCAGGCTGCAGTTCGTCGGCGTATGGCGGCAGACGATATGCCACTGCCTCCGCTTGCCGTTCAAACTCCTGCTCCATCTGCTCGCGCAGCGACTTGAAGGCGGGATCGTTTGCCAGGTTCCTCCGCTCATAAGGGTCGGCTTGCAAGTCGAACAGTTCCGTCCAATCATCGTGACCAGGATACTTGATGAGTTTCGCCGTCTCGGTGCGCACCGCCAAAACTGTGGGCGTGCTGAAGTTGCGCTCCCAAAAATACTCGTAGAAAAACGCCTTGCGCCATGCCTTCGCCTCACCTGTCAGGAGCGGCTTCCAACTGCGCCCTTGCATCTCCTTCGGAATCGGCACGCCTGCGAAATCCAACAGCGTGGGCGCAAGGTCAATGTTGAGGATCATCTCATCCACTACCTTCCCTTGCACACCTAACTTCGGGTAGCGCACCAGAAACGGAATCCGCATGGACTCCTCGTAAGCCGAGCGCTTGTCGCCCAGACCGTGTTCGCCCAGATAAAACCCGTTGTCGCTGGTGAAGATGACGACGGTGTTCTCCGCGAGTTGGAGTTCGTCCAGCGCGTTGAGGATTCTGCCCACGTTCTCATCCACGCCTATCAACGTGCGGAAGTAGTTGCGGTGCATGGCGACCTGCGCCGCTGGAGGATTGGGGTTGGCATCCCGCTGGAGGTAGGGCGGCGTCGCGTCGGCGTTGACAGCGGGTTTGGACACGACATCGCTTAAGGCGTTCTTCAACCGTTCGGGCGGCTCCCATGGTCCATGCGAGGACTTGTAGCCGATGCACAACAGGAACGGCTTATCACGGTTCTTCTTCAGGAACGCAATCGCAAAATCCGTGGACACGTCGTCCACCCAACCCTTCGTCGGCGTCACCACGCCGTTGATTTCAAACGGGCAGTCGTGAAACCGCCCCTGACCGATGAAACTCGCCGAGTAGTCGAAGCCCGGTCGCTGCCCGCTTTGAGAACCCATGTGCCACTTGCCGATGTATCCTGTCGTGTAACCTGCCTGGCGCAGCAAACTCGCATGCGTGACGCTGTTGGGGTCGAACGGCGTGCGGTTGTTTGCAATGCCGTTGAGGTGATTGTATCGCCCCGTCAGGAAACACGCCCGGCTGGGCGAGCAGAGCGCATTGACCACAAACGCGTTGCGAAACCGCACACCCTGTTCAGCGAGTTTGTCGAGGTTGGGCGTCTTGAACCACGGAAACCGCGCCCGCTCCCCTTGCTCGCGCTGCACCACGCCCAGCGCATCCCACCGCTGGTCATCGGTGTAGATGAAGACAAAATTCGGACGATGAGACTGAGACCACACCGCGTTGGTCAACGACAACATGCATATCAGCGCCCACAAACCACGCATATTCTCCTCCCTCGCTTAACGTTTGCGGCGATGCATCACCGTCGTCCGCCGGCTTCCCACGATTGGATTCAGGGGCAGCGATGACAGAGGTTCAACGCAACTGTCCCTTCAAACTTCGACGCAGACGACGAATCTCCTGCTGCGCCCGTGTGAAGTCGTGCAAGGCAGGGACGTGTCGCTGTCGCCCCCGTTCACGACGGCGATGTTCCGAACAGGGCAACA
>JANWYM010000022.1 GCA_025055355.1 Abditibacteriales bacterium | reverse complement strand
GGTCGTTATGATACGGCGTTCTGTTGAGGAAGTCAAGGGATGGGTGTCGTCCTAACTAAACTTTTGTGTCTCCCGCTTCTCTCCCTCCCCGCTGCAGCCATCTCCGTCGCAGGAGATTGCTTCGCTCCGCTCGCAATGACAGGTCATCTGTCCGACGATTACATAACCAATCACTTCAAAGAAAGTGCAAATCACAGTCAAAGATGTCCCGCCCGAGGAGCGGACGCCTTTACGACTATGGCATAAAGAGGCTCATGCTAGGCAATTTATGATTGGCGGCGTCAAAGAGACTGCCCTGACAGACCTGCAGAGATTGATTCAGAATTACCCAAAGAGCCTTTATAGGCGCCATGCCTTGTTCGCTTTAGCCGGTGGAGTCAATGAGGTGGTTTCAAACGTCACAATCCCTCTTTATGAACGGATCGCCCAAAGCGCCGATGACTTTCAGTTCATGGACAGAGTGCTGCTCTCGCTGCTTCAGCACTACACTCAACAACGCGAATTTGATAAGTGCAGAGCGTTGGGAGAGCGGCTTCGCAAACTTGCCTACGTCAGCCCTTTCTACCAAAGCCAGATGAAGCGCGAGCTTCTCTTCCTTGAGGACAAGCGTTTGGATCAGGATGTGACCTATGAGTTCCCGCAACCGACTCCGCTAGCAGACGTGCTTGCTTACATCTCGCAGCAGACAGGGGTTCCCCTCAGGGTTCCTGCGGATTTGGGTCAAAGAAACTTTAGCAGCGTGCGCCAAACGAAAACCGTTCGGGAATTCATGAAATGTTTGTCGTCGGCAAGGCGGAGTGGATTAAGGAGGACACTGGTTACAGTTTAGCGGTGCCCAAGTAGGCATCAGCATGGTGTTCATCCCTCATATCAAAGGGCAGGACTCCCTCCGTCTTACCTTTTTGCATTTTGACACTCTCGGCTTCTATCGTCCAGCGATACGGGTGCAACAGACACACCGGCTCTAAGAGCCTATCCCAAAAACCTCCCCCGATTGAAATCGCGGGCTGTCGGTGACGAAGTCCCGACAGGTCGGGACTGGATGTGTCATCCCGACCGCCTCCTCTTTCCCACCGCACAGGACAACCCCCTGATCGGCGGCATCATCCCCCTCGTCGTCGAGGTGCGCGAACTCGTCAGCGAGCGCGGGGTGTTCTGGACGGAGCGGTTGCTCGTCGGCGTCGAAGGGTAAGTGCTGCTGGACACCACCCAACTAACAGGCGGCGAGTATGACCCGCACACGCAAGAGATGGTCTACCGTGTGCTGGCGCCGTGGTGGACATTTGGGGAAATTGGGAAATTAGGAAATGAGGCAACGAAGGAAACCTTCCTCTGGGCACAAGCACAAGCGCAATGGGTCGGCGTTCCCCTCCTTGACAAGGAGGGGTCCGGGGAGGTCAAAATTCCCCTCCTTACCAAGGAGGGGTTAGGGGAGGTCGCCTACCGCGAAGGCACCGCCCACGACGCAGTGAACGTGACGGTGAACCACGAAGGGACTCTATTCATCGCCCCCCGCAGCGCGCCCTCCCATACCCCGCAAGGAACATCAGCCCGCGTCGGAACGTCTGAGCCAACAAAAGCAACAGGACGGGAGAACCAACGGCGTCGGCGTCGTTCCCTCGAAGCCTTACGCAAAGAAGCGCAGCGGCGGTTAGCGCAAGCGCGGCGGGCGAGCAAAAGCAAGCCAGGTGGCAGAACGACAGCGGCATCGTCCAAAGGTAAGCCGCGCACCTTCATCAAGCGCTCAGGCTCAGGGGGCGTGAGCGCGACCCTGGTGGTGCATTGGTTTCCCAACCAGATTCTGGGGACGGAAGCCTGTGCCATCAGCGGCAGCGTCGGGGGACGGCTGGACATCGAACTGCACTTAGAGCATGATGGGGAGATGGCGGTGGCGCATGAGTGGACGGAGTTGAGAGAGACACCGCCGCACGCAGGGCAACGCTACCGCGTGGAGCGTCTGACGCCGACCCCCCTCACCTCCTGCGCCCCGATGTCGCCGCAAGGGGCGCTGACCTCCTTTGTGGCGGACTTCGCCGGCGGTTTGTTCCACAACGGGAGTTGGGAGGTGCGGGCGCGGTATCGTTACACGGGGGCGAGTGGAGGGTCGCAGTATGGAGAAGTGAGCCTGACGGTGAACTTCGGCAACCTGCTATTGCAGCCGTATGACACCAACCCGGTGGTGCTGGCGTGGGACCCCGATGACCCAACGCAGCGGCAAACGATGGTGCGATTAGCGTTAGGGGACGCACAGATATGGACGGCGTTGGTGCAGTTACAGGTGTATCGGTTGGACGACCCAGCGCGGGAGCGGGTGCCGCTGCGGGCGATGAACGTCTCCGCGTCGGGCCTGCGAACTTAGTGGAGATAGAGTGGGACGGTCGGGACGACATGGGGAACGTGGTGGAGCGGGGTTTGTATGCGTATGAGTTAGTGGCGTTTCAAGCGGGCGGGGCGTTGGACATAGACGACGACCGCAAGACGAGCGATTGGCTATTCATAGATTGCGCCTTCGATGAACAGGGCAACCCGATTTTAGAGGCGGAGTATGCGGGCTACGACGACAACGGAACGCCCGAGGACGAGAGCGACGACCACCATCTCTACTACATCCGTCGCTACAAGTCACGGGAAGTGCCCGTGCCGCTGGACAACGATGGGGATTTATGGGAGAATGAGGACGCGGTGAACGGGAGAGATGATGACGGCGATGGGGCAGTGGACGAAGACCCGGAGGACTACCAGCCGCTGCGGGGGGCATCAGCGGGCGTCATTCGGTTGTATGACCCAGACTTGCAGCACGACCCGCAGCGGGGCAAGTGGAACATCGCCCATTTGCGGTGCAGCGAGCACAATGCCTACGATGGACTGACGACGAATGTCGGATGGAGATGGAAGTCGCATACAGTCTGGGTGCGCGTGCCCGCCAGCGCGCTGAACGAGACGCGGACACGTTGCTTCGTGATTTCAGCGCAAGACAGCCATGACGACCAGGCGAAAGGGCATCGCGGCAAGTGGGTGCGCGAGGCGGGCGGGAAATGGGAGGCTCCGTTCGGATAACAGACATGCTGGTGGATGCCGCCGGACAACCGGTGTCCAATGTGCTGTTCGTCTCCACGCCTCATCCCACCATCCATCTGGAGCAGCAAGGAACTCCTGTTGCAGCCTACCCCCGCGGGGGAAACAATGCCGCGCTCAGACTGCGTGGCACGGTGCGCTCCCGCGTCTGCGACACCATACCAGACGAGCAAGGCACAATCCGGTAGATCGGCGTCTATGTGAATGATGACCCCACGTCCTTGTATATCATCAGCGACCAGAGCGACTGGGACGGCAACGGCATCCCTGACCTGATTCCCACCAAATTCAATCCTGACCTCGTCCCTCCCCAGCAGGTTGACTTGATGCGTCCCTAAGTGATGCAAGAGGGTAAGAAACTTATAGTTGACAAGCGAGGTAAAGGTTTTATAACTGGTAAGCGCTATCGCTTTCATCTGGCGCGCAGGTATGGATGTACACATTGGTCAGTGGTGTCATGACAGCTTTCCACCTTCGCCGAAGTTGATGTCTCTGCGCATGTCCAACATGTGGGAAGGAGACAGGGAAGGACCTTTTGGAGGGGCTGGCGCTCGTTCTGCCAACGAATGAAAAGCCCCAGCAGGTGATCTCTTGAAAGTTGTTATCCGTTGGGACTTTTCATCCGTTGGCAGATGCTTCACGTCTGCGCCGTAGCGAACACCTTCGGGCGGAAGGCGGTCTGGATTTCGTAGATGGAGCCTTGCCGTTCGGGCTTGGGCAGGGGGAGGCGGATGTCCATGTCTTTAACGCGGTAGCGGCTGACGGGGTTGCCGCGCAGGATTTTAGCGTTGAATTGGGCGAGGTCGGTCACGCCGCTCACGGGGCAGGCGTCGGCTGCCGCCAACTCCAACAGAAACAGGCGGCGCGGTTTAGGCGAGGTATTTGTTGCCGAGCCGTGCAGCGTGCGACAGTGGTGCAGCGAGATGCCCCCCGCCCGCGCCACGATAGGCACTGCTGAAGAAGTGTCGATCCCCCATCGCTTCACGTCCACCGCGCCCACGAACACGCCGTCCTGATGGTGGTCGAGGATTTCCCAGCGGTGCGAGCCGGGTATCATCAACATGCAGCCGTTCTCCGTCGTGCAGTCGTCCAGGTAAATCCCCACCGCGAGCAGGTCATCGTTCGTGTGGGGATAAAACGCGAAGTCCTGATGCCACTCCACGGGCGAGCCGTATGCGGCGGCTTTCATGTTCAACTTGCTCCCGTGCAGGCGAATGTCGGGACCAATGAGGTCAGCGACGATGTCCAGCAGTTTGTCCGAGCGCGCCATGCGGTCAAAGATAGGATGAATCGCCACTGGGTTCTTCAATCGTCGCACGCGCGGCGCCTGCGGCGAATGTCCGGGTTCAAGGTCATACACGTCAGTATGTTCCGTCACCGTCCGCGACTTCTCCACGAAATCCTCCACCACCGCCCGCGCTTCCTCGACGACGTCCATCGGGAACACATCCTCGACCACCAGGAAGCCGTTCTCGTTGTAAAAGTTGATTTGCGCTTGGGACAACATACTCCACCTCAATTCAATAGGTTTGTAGTTAAGCGGTTCATCGCCGGCGGAACGTGCAACCAACGGCGCGATGCCTCACGCCGTTTAGACGCAAATTTGACGGCGCAAGTGTCACCAGTTCAGCGTGTATATAAAAACCCCTCCCCCAAGGGGAGGAGTCAAACGCCGTTTACATACTCTTAGAGCCTACCCGAAAACTCCCCCTCCTTCCCAAGGTGGGGCTGGGGGTGGTTCACTCCCCTCCTTACTAAGGAGGGGTCGGGGGAGGTCCAGAGCCAGCCAACAACCCCCCGTGCTCCTTTTGGTAAAGGGAGAAAGTAAGGCTTGCGGATAGGCTTCTCATACGGTTGACAACTGCTTCCGCCTGCGGTAAGATAGAGTCAACACCAAGCCAACGCCATACATCGAAGCGAGGTGAAGGAAGAATGTTGGGCCGCATTTTAATCGCATTAGGACTGATGCTGATTTTTGGAGCCATCACGGTGGCTTCTTACTGTGTAGGAAAGTATTTCATTGGCAAGAAGATACTGCGCCCGCCGAGCGAGACGACGGCGCGTTCCGATGACACGACGCCCGGCGCCGATGATTCTGCCCCGAAGGTGACGACAACCTCCACTCTCCGTCCGCTGCGTCTAACACGGACGACGGAATCAAAACGCCCCGACGTCACGATTGAGATCAAGCCGAAATCGCAGCCTTCTGAGCGCGTGGCAGAAGAGCCGTCCGATGGTATCTCACCTCCGTCAGAGGGGAATCAACCGCCATCTTCCGCGTCAACTGTTGGGACCCCGAACGATACGGCGACGCCCGGCAACGCATCTTCGCCCGCGTCGCCGCAGCCTAAACCGCCGACGGCGGAAACCGAGGTGCGCCGCGACTCATCCGTGGTGGTGGTGCCTGCCCGTCCCCCCGCCCCCAAAACTCGGCAGGACAAGCGACTGACAACCAACATGCGCGAGCAGCCCACCGTCCGCCCGACCCCGCCCGACTCGCCTGTCTCTTCACCTCAACCGGAGCGCAAACTCCCACCCGCCCCTCCTCCATCGAAGCCGACCACCCCGAAACCCGAAACCCCAAACCCCAAACCCGATTACCGCGTTCAGGTCGGCGCGTTTGACGCGGAGGAGAACGCCCGCCACCTTGCCGCCGAACTGCAAGGCAAAGGCTATCATGCCTTTATGGTGACGGAGGAGAAGGAAGGTAAGGTTTGGCACAAGGTCTTCGCGGGCGCGTTCAAGGACCGAGGCAGCGCGGAGCGGCTCAAGGGCGAGTTGGAGCAGCAGGGGTATCCGGTGCTGGTGCGGTAAATGGCAGGTGCTCATTCGAGGAGTGAGACCGCGTTTGAGCCGCCCAAACCATAGGTTCCATCGAAGGTTACACGAGCGTTGTTGCCGGCAACTATAACCTGTCTATTCCCGATGAGGGCGCCATGCGCCATGAGGTTGTTCCCTTTGATGATAACACTCCCTGAAGCCGCGTAAAGCGTTCCTCGGAACGTTGCGTTATTTCCAGCGACCTCAATGTTGGGGATGCTACACCCTTGCCCTGTGGGGTTTGCCGCATACGCCACCAATTTATCTACATAAGCGGTGAAGTTGAAATTATTGCCCTGAAAACCGATACGCCCCGTGCTCGTCACGAAAGTGACCATGCCAGAGATATTATTACCCGCGATGAGAAGGTCGCCGCCATCCACAAAGATGACACCTTTGAGGACGAGGTTATTGCCGACGAACGTTTTGTTGCCCATGTAATATGTCCCGTTGGCTTGAGCGAGTGCCTTGTAGTAACTAAGGGAGTTAGGCACAGAGGGCATGGGCTTTGTGGTCGTCTGTTGAGGTGTCACGCTGTTATGGTTCCCCTGAATTTCTTTGTGCACAACGTAAAAAGCAGTGCCAGTGATGGAGTTGTTGTTGCCTTTAAGTATCAAGTTCTTGTTGGAGTGCGTGTTACCGGTGACCAGATTGTTGTTCCCCAAAATCTCGATCTCTTGATTAGCCCACATCGCGTTCCCGCCACTGCTGCTGCCGCTGAGAACCGCTATAGACCGCAAACAGTGCTGCGTTGACGCCAGCCCGAACAAACTGCCAAAGTGGCCTCGCACATTGCGACAGGCAAACACGCGAATCGCGTTGCTGGCGGGAATGCCTTTGGCTTGGGTTTTGGCGTCAGAGTAGGGCGTGGTAATGTCCACCGTGTCGCTGCCAATGCGGTATTGCGTGGTGTTGCCGCTATGACCCAGCACGACGACATTGCTCGCGGTCAAGCCCATGTTGAGCGCGTAATAGTTGGCGGCGGCGGTTTTCGCTGCGGAAGCAGTGGGCAAAGACTGCGCCCCCGCCAGCGCTGCGGCGTCCACGTTGTTGCGCATCTTCTGCCGCACGGAATAAGTGTGTCCGAAGTCAACGGCAAAGGCGACGCAGCCCAGTAGCACGACGATGATGAGGGCGACCATAACGAGGGTTTGGCCTCTGAGTTTTCGGCTTCGCATACTCTTTCCTCCCGGCGCGTCAGCACGTTAGCACGTTGACAGGTTGGAACGTTGACAAGTTGGCAGGTTCAACGTGCCGACGTTCCAACATGCTAACGTGCTAACGTGCTGACGCTTATGGGACTGATTCAATACGCATTGTGCACTGACTTAACATTCGGCGGGGGTTGGTGAACACCCCCACAATCGGAACGGGAATGTAGTCGCTGTATCGCACGGTCACGGTCAGCGAATTGCCCACCGCGCGCTGAGCGGTGCCTTGTTTGGGAGAAATGATGACGTTCAGATGTCCGCTCGCGTTTCTGTAGGTCACGGCAGTGGAGGAGGAGGAGGCAACGGTCATAGGTCCTGCTGTGTTGTTCAGCAACTTCATGCGGTCGCGTACGGTGTTGGCGATAGTCTGGTCAGTCGCACCCGTCGCCCCCACGCGGCAGGCATCGCGCGCGGCGTTGTCCATCGTCAACTTGTGGCTGAACATCACCCCGAACGCTACGATGCCCAGCACGAGGAGCAATATGACGGGCAGAATCAGAGCGAACTCCAAAGCCGATTGTCCCCGAAGTTTCCGACAAGGTGAGCGATGTCCCATGAACGTATCACCTGAGGGTGTTTTACCTTAACGAGAGACAAGATTGCTAACGTTCGCTCTCAACGCTCATCGGGCTGGCAGGGACGCCCGCCCCTACTGCTCCCGCGGTTTTTTAACGCTAAGAGTGTGTATAAAAACGGCGTTTGACCCTTTCCCCGATTGAAATCGAGGGCTGTCGTTACAAGGTCCGCTGGCTCAGACTGGGTATGTAGCCTGCGCAGGCGAAATGGGGATTTTCTGAGATAGGCTCTCAGAGTTTTTTGAGAGTGCCTCAGCGCAAAAGTCGTTTGTCACTTTGCGCTCGATGGTGTAACATCTATCTCGCTGAGCACGTTAGCAGGTTGGCACGTTGGCAGGTTGGCAGGTTAGCATGTTGGAACGTCGGCACGTTGAACCTGCCAACTTGTCAACGTGCCAACGTGCCAACGTGCTAACGCACTAACCATGTGGGTTACGTTTGACTGTTACGGAACGTTGATTGATTGGGACACGGGGATTCGTCAGGCGTTCATGACGTTGCTGAGTGAGAAGCAGGCGCCCGTGGATTTGAACGCCTTCCATGCGCGGTGGGAGGAGATTCAGTTTGACTGGATTCAGCGCGAGTATCAGCCCTACAAGGAGATTTTGAAGGTCAGTCTGCGGGACGCGTTGAATGAGTTCGGATTGCCTTATGCCGATGAAGACGGGGCGCGATTCGCGGCAACGATGCCGACGTGGACGCCGTTTCCAGACGTGAAGCCCGCGCTGACGGAGTTGAAGAAGCACGCCAAGTTGGCGATTATCTCCAACACGGACAGCGACATTCTGCAGAGCAGCGTCGCGCTAATGGAGGTTGAGTTCGATGAACTGGTGACGGCGGAGGACAACCGCCTTTACAAGCCCAACCCGCGCGTGTTCGAGTTGGCTATGCAGCGATTGGGCTGCACGCCGCGTGAGATGTGGCATGTCGCGTTTGGGTTCAAGTATGACATCCTCCCTGCCCAAAGCGTTGGCTGTCGCACGGTCTGGGTCAATCGCGCCGGCGAACCGCGTCCAGCGGGGGCGACGCCGGATTTCGAGGTGAGAGGGTTGGAAGAAATCGCCCGCTGCATTTTTCCCTGAATGCTTGTCAACTCCACCCGCGTGCCTTATAATAATCCGCCGACATGGTGAGCAGGTTACTGACCTTCTGTGTTATCTTCATCGGATTGGTCGCGCTGGGATGGATTGCTGTTGCGCGGTCGGCAGCCATCCCGCCCGCCGTGGAGGTTGCATCGCTGAAAAGCCCGCCGCAGCGGATGACGTTCGCGGGGGGAGCACTGTATTGGCTGGAAACGGATGGCACCTCGCGCACGCCGTCACGCCTCGTTCAACTGCGCATCGGTGGCAAGGCACGGGTGCTGCTGGAGGGGGTCCCTTTCAAATCCTTCGCCGTCGCAGGCAGGGACATCTATTTTACGCAGGAAAACTCCTCCTCGGTCTGGCGCATAGCGGCGGACGGCGGGCAGCCGTCGGACGTGATTCGCAGTGCCCAAAACCCCGGTGAGGTATTCGCCGACGAGAAAAGTCTTTACTGGACGGAGACCGCGCCCGCCGCGCTGACGTTCGCCGCGCACGTTCCCATCGCC
The DNA here is from genome assembly GCA_025055355.1 of Abditibacteriales bacterium. Taxonomy (GTDB): domain Bacteria; phylum Armatimonadota; class Abditibacteriia; order Abditibacteriales; family JANWYM01; genus JANWYM01. The sequence continues at coordinate 9,547 of JANWYM010000022.1, read as the reverse complement.
AACGCCATTTCCACGATTCACCAAGCCGCACGGGATGGTTCATCGCCCCGCGTCTTAGCCACGACGGAGAGCAGTGCGCCGACGTTTGCCGGTCGCTTACTGGGTGTGTATCAGGGCAGTTTTTACTGGGTGGAATGGCTGGCGGAGGGGCAGGGCGCGACGACGACGGCAGTGCGCATGGTGGACGCCGAGGGCAGAGTGTCGCTGCTGAACCTGAGCGCGGGGCAGCGCGAGTGCGTGCGACACGAGGGTGCGCTTTACTGCGCCACCTGGTCGGACGCGGGCACGCCGCCGGGGCGCTACACAGCCATCAAGCGGCTGGACCTAACCACGGGCGCGGAGCGGACGCTGACCGACTGGTTAGAACATTCAGGGGGGTTGACCGTCAACGCCAACGGAGTGTTCTATCACGCCCAGCATCAGGTCTGGGGCGTGCCTGAGGCTCTCGCCGCGCCTGAGATAGTCGCGCAGGTGGAGCGGGGAGAGATGGTCTGTTACGTGCATGACCGGTGGTTGTTTTCCTATCTGTCAGCGGTGGGCTCTCAAGCGACCGTTCTCAAACAGCGCGCGTTCAAACCGCGCAACGCGATAGCGCGGTTCTTCGGGCTGGGGATGTGACAACGTCAGCACGTTAGCACGTTGGGACGTGCCGACATCCTAATGTGCTAACCTGCTGTCCAAGCGTGGCAAAGCAAGTTTCCCCTAAAGTGACCGTCGTCGTCATCCTCTTGACGCTGGGGATTGTGCAGTTCGTCTACTGGCGGCGGCTGGTGTGGACGTCGCGCGGTGGGCCGCCCGGCGGTGGAGGGGGGATGGGGCTGGTCAGCGGTCCGACGATACCGACAGGATTGTCAACGGTAAAGGTGACCACGTTCGCGGGAGACGTTGCGCCCGGTTACCGCGATGACAAGGGCATCATGGCGCGTTTCAACGGACCAGCGGGGATGGCGGCAGACAGCGAGGGAAACCTATTCGTGAGCGACAGCCGCAACCATCGCATTCGGCGCATCACGCCCGACGGGACGGTGACGACCATCGCGGGCAGCGGCGCGGTGGGGACAGCGACCGGCGGTTTCGCGGATGGCGCGGCGCGGGCAGCGCGCTTCTGGTGTCCCGCCGGGCTGGCGTGGCATCCCCAGAAGGGGCTTTATATCGCCGACGCGGGCAACCATCGAATTCGGCTGCTGACGCCGCAGGGCTTGGTGAAAACGATTGCAGGAGGGGACACGCCGCGCGATAGGCACGGACGCCTCCTCGGCGGCGATGTGGACGGCGCAGCGACGACGGCGCGCTTTCGTTTTCCGACGGGGCTGGCGCTGGACGGCGCGGGCAACCTCTACGTCGCGGACACGGGCAATCACTCGATTCGCAAAATCGCGCCCGATGGGACGGTGATGACCCTCGCGCGTCTCGCTTCCATCGGCAGATACATCTTTGTTGCCTTGCAAGCCGGCGATAGCGCGGCGCCGCCGACCTCCTCGGTGCAAGCGCAGCCCATCGGAAGCCAGAACGTCGCCGCACCGGTCAGCCTCGTGGTGGACGACACGGGAACGCTCATCGTCGCCGACGCGGGCAATCAGTGTCTTTGGAAGGTCGCGCCCGATGGAACCGCGCAGGTGTTCGTTCCGCCGCCCCGCTCCGCCCAAGAGGGCGCCGATGCCCAGCATTTTCTGCGCCCGACGGGGCTGGGGCGCGATGAGGCGGGCTGGATTTACGTGACCGATACCGCCATTCATGGGCTATTGCGCTGCGATAGCGAGGGGAATGTCCTGCTGTTGGCGGGACGCTATTGGGCATCGCCTGTCGGGTCTTATCTGGACGGCGCGGGTAGCCGCGCCGGGTTCGCCACGCCCTGCGCGCTGGCGCGCGTCGGCAGCGATGTTTTTATAGCGGACTTCGGCAACAACTGCGTGCGCAAGGTGAGCGGGATTCCGTAGTCACACACCGGCAGGGCGAGGCTCCCACCGAGCCAAGCGCCCTCACCGCACCGTTGGCTCCGCTGGAGCGTCGCCCTCCCGTTAGGGCGGTTGTTTTCGAGGGAGGTGAAGCGCGAAGCCCGCAGTGGCGGGCGCGTTCATCGTGATTGAAATTAAGAACCTGACGAAAATCTACCCCGGCGGCATCGTTGGGGTGCGCGATATCAACCTGACTATACAAACAGGCGTGTTTGGGTTGCTCGGTCCGAACGGGTCGGGCAAGACAACGCTCATGCGCATCATGGCGACGCTGCTGGAGCCGACGGAGGGCACGATTCTCATTGACGGGTATGACGTGCGGCGCGACCGCCCGCAGATTCGGCGGCTGTTGGGCTATCTGCCGCAGGACTTCGGACTGTATCCGCACCTGACGGCGTTTGAGATGCTGGACTATCTCGCCCTGCTGTGTGACATCCAGGACGCCGCCCAGCGCAAGCGCATCATTGACGACGCGTTAGAGCGCGTGCATCTCACCGACGTCCGCGACCGCAAACTCGGCACGTTTTCGGGCGGGATGAAACAACGCGTCGGCATCGCGCAGGCGATTTTGAACGCGCCGCGTTTGCTCATTGTCGACGAACCGACAGCGGGGTTGGACCCCGAAGAACGGGTGCGAGTGCGCTCGCTGCTCTCGGAGTTGGGCGAGGGGCGTGTTATCATCTTGTCCACGCACATCGTCGAAGACGTGTTGGCGGTTGCGGACTCGCTCGCTATCATGCATCACGGGCGGGTCTCGTTCAGCGGCACGGCAGCGGAACTCCTCGAACAAGTGGCGGGGCGCGTGTGGCAGTTGGAGTTGGAGCGCAAGGAACTGGCGGACATCAAGGAGCAATTCCCCATTACCTCCGTCCTTCGCGCCCGCAACGGTGTGCAGGTGCGCCTGATTGCGGATGGCATCGAACACCCGCGTGCTACTCCTGTCGAGCCGACGTTCGAGGACGCTTACATCTGGCTGATGGGGCAGTAAAGTTCATCGCAGAGAACGCAGAGAGCGCAGGACGGTTCGCGGGCTTCACAGATGACACGGATGAACCACCGCGACTCGGCAGACGGAATCCGTGTCATCCGTGAAGTCCGTGAACAGCATCCCTCGGCGACCTCTGCGGTGACATACGAAACGTCATTGTCGCAACTCATCTCCATTTTCGGCGTTGCCCGGCACGAACTGCGGCAGGGGCGGCGCAGCCCGGAGTTCTGGGTGATTCTCGTCATCGGCGCGGTGGCGACGGCGGTGCCTTGCTCGCAGTCCAGCACAACGGCGGGGCTGGCGGGCTACTTCGCCGGGCAGACGGCGATGATTGTGCTGGGCTTTTTGGGAGTGATTTGGTTCTCGCTTGCCGCGTGCCGCGACGTGCTGACGCGCACGGACGCGCTGATTTTGTCAAAGCCGAGTTCGGGCGAAGTGATTGTGTTGGGCAGGTTCTTGGGCAACTACGGCGTCGTGCTGCTGTTGTTGTTGGGCGAACTCCTCGCGGGCGCCGTCGCGCAGACGCTCATCGCCAAAACCCCCTTCGCCCCGATGGCTTACGGGCACGCCTTCCTGCGCAGCCTCACGCCGCTGTTTTTTTTGGGCGCCACTGCTTACAGCCTCAGCCTGCTGTTCAACACGCCCGTGACGGGGCTGCTCGTCCTCACCTACTGGACCTACGTGCTCACAGGGAAGACTTACCTGCGCAGCATTTACAACTGCGCGTTGACGCAGAACGCGGCGGTTTACATTTTGCTCGGCGGTGCTGTGCTGGCACTGGCGGTGATTCTCTACCACCCCAAGCGGCGGGGAGCACAGCCGTTCCCGACGCGGTGGGGCGCCGCTGCCATGGCTTTGTTCGCCCTCGGCGCAGTATGGGGCGTGCACAAAGTGCGCACCACGCAGGACTTCCCGTTCCAGTTCATTCCTTTCATCGAGGCGATGCGGGGGCAGCATGTGTCCCCGGGACAGCGCGCCCCCGGTTTCTGGCTGCCCGACCAGTGGGGGCGCACAAGGCGACTGGAAGAATATCACGGGAAGATTCTCCTCATCGGGTTATGGTCGCCCGATGAACCGGCGTCGGCGGATTTGCTCAACGCCTTAGCCGCCCTCGGACAAAAGTATCCCAGGGATAAAGTTGTTCCCATTGCCATCGGCATCAGCGACGACCACGCCGCGCCGCGGCACATCGCGCGGGATAGCGGCTACGATTTTCCCGTCGTGACCGACATCGGGGCGCGCGTGACGCAGCCCTACGATCAAGGCTCGCCGCTCGCCAGCGCGTATGACGCGAATAACTTGCCGCTGCTCGTTATCGCCGACCGCCGCCGCGTGGTGGTGGAGATTCTCAAGGACTTTTCGGGCGCCAGCACCGTAATCGTGGAACGCGTCGTGGACGCGCTGCTGCCACAGCAGTTCTAAACGTCAATCGGGTTTCGCGTTTCGTGTCGAGTCCCTCCCGAAACCCGAAACCCGAAACCCGAAACCCGTGAAGTTACTTCTCCGCTACAACGTGCGCATCTTGTTGGGCAATACGGTCTGGCTGCTGGTCGTGCCGATTGCGTCCAGCCAAATCATCGTGATTTGGAACATGTCGTTGGCGAACACCTTCAACGACGCGACGGCAGCCAAGACGGCGGAGTTGCTCGCGCCGCTGTGGGCGGCGCTGCTGTGTGCGCACACTTTGGGACAGGAGTATCGCAGCCGCTTAGATGAAATCACCTTCTCCAAACCCCTCTCCGTCAACCGCATCGTCCTCCTACGCTTGGCAGCGATATTTGCGCTGGTTCTGTTGCTCACGGTCGCAACGCTGGGCGCGTTTGCCTTGTGGCTCCGACCGTTTCCGTTTCTGTCGGTGCTGCTGGCGGGGATCCCTTCGATGCTGTTTCTGGGAACGCTGGCGCTCTTTCTGACTGCGTTGTGGCGCAACCCGCTGTTGGGGTTCGGCGCCGCTGCTCTTTACATGGGACTGGACTGGATGAAGGGGATGTCGCTCAACCCGCTGCTCACCCTGCACAGTTTCGCCGAGTCGGCTATGATGGTGACGAACCCGCTGGCTGAGCATTGGTATGTCAACAAAATCATTCTGCTCGTGCTGGCGGCGATTCTCTATGTCCTACACGGACGCGTCGTCGCCCGTCCCGCTGGGGGAGCGCGCAACTGGCGCACCGTCGCCAAGAACGTCGGCGTTCCACTGGGTGTCTTTCTGATCTGCCTCTTCAGCGGCGCGGCTTATAAGATCTATGTGGGAATCCGCCAGGAAGCGGTCTTTCCCGACCGCGCCTGGAACTGGTATCATCGGGAGTTCGAGGGCGACAGTCAGTCGAAAGTCTACGCCCCTGTTCCAGCGGCGTGGTTGTTCGGACCAGCGTTTGCCCACTACGTCGGGCAGCCGTTTCCCGGCGTGAAGGAACGCAACCTGTTTCCCGACCTGCCTCCAGAGATGGGATGGCAGTTAACGCGCTGGCAGATAGCCGCCACGCGATACCCTCACAGCCGTTGGGCAGCCAACGCCCTTTATGAACTGGGTAAGGCGTGCGAGGCGTTAGGGGTGCATCCCACCAACCCGAACTTAAACGCCCTCAAGGTGGACGTAACTGCCTACCGTCAGAAAGCCGCCGAAGCGTTTGAACGTCTGGCGCGGGCGTATCCCAACAGCGTGTTCGCGCCTCTCGCGCTGGCGCGTCTGAGCGCGGCGCAGGATGTGCCGCCTACACCGCGCCAGCGGCGCTGGGCGCAAGAGCGACTGGTGCAGCGTTATCCCGACCATCCCGCGACGTGGAAGGCTGCCCAGCAGTTAGCCGAAGACTACGAGAGGGAAAACCGCCTCGACGAAATTATCCCTCTGTTGCGCCGCATCGCCGACCACGCGCCCGTCACCACCAAACCCTCCGCGCTGTTGTTTCTCGCCCGCAAACTCGCTGCTATGAACCAGCCCGATGAGGCACGACAGTTTTACCGACGCGCCCTCACCGCCGCCAACAAAGGCATCGCCGCCGTGCAGCGGGATGAAGTCACCCTCACCCCCGCTGAAAAACGCCGCGTGCTGCCGGAGATGGATGAGGTGCGGCGGCAGGCGCAGGCGGCGTTGGGGGAAAGGTGAGGCGCAGCGGGAGGAAGCCGCAATGAAAGCTGATGCCTAGCTCATCGGGGGACCGCGCGCTTGGTGGCGTTGCGCGGTTCGGGCATAGGGGTCCTCTCAGCGATACATAGGGTTCAGGCAACTTCAAAAGTTGCGGTTTGTCCTGCCCTGCTTCTTCCCCTACTCGTATCAGAGCCAGCGGATGGGGTCAAACTGGAAAAGGCAATGTGCGGTTTTTGTGAGGACCGATAGATTGTGATATCATCAGCGTTCGACAGCACGCGGTCAGAGACCGCCACTCATCATAGCACGTTCACGTTTCCCATTTCACGTTTGACATTCCACGAATGGAGGCAACCCATGGCTTGCGAAAACCCCTATTTGCAAATTGACCGCCTCATGGTCGGCGACATCTATACCGCGCGGGAGGTGATGGACAACCTCATCGTGCTGTGCGATGAGTTGGGTTCGCGCTTCGCTGGCACGCCTGAAGAGCGCAAAGCGGCGGAGTTCATCGCGGAGACGTTCAAGCGTTATGGGTTGAACGATGTGCGGCTGGAGCCTTACACCTACGCCGGATGGTCGCGGGGGGCGGCGACGCTGGAAGTCGTTGAACCGATGCCAAAGTCGCTGCCCTGCATCTCCCTGCCGTATTGCCCGGCGGCGGAGGTGACGGCGGAGTTGGTGTCGGTGGGTTACGGCAGCCCCGCCGAGTTTGAGAAGTTGGGCGACCAGATGCACGGGCGCGTGGTGATGGCAAACAGCGCGTCGCCGCACCACTTGGGGCGGTGGGTGCATCGCAAGGAGAAGTTCGAGCGAGCGGTGCTGGGTGGCGCGAGCGCGTTCATCTTCGTCAGCGAAAGCCCAGGCGTCGGCCCTGAGACGGGGAGCCTTCAGAACGACAAACCCGCGCCGATTCCAGGCATTTCCGTCTGCTACGAGGACGGCTTGTTCCTCAAGCGGCTGATAGAGCGGAATGGGCGTGTCGTGCTAAGACTGCGCACGACGGATGTGAACGAGCCGCGCACGTCGTGGAACGTAGTCGCGGATTTGCCGGGCAGCGAACATCCTGAGCAGATGGTCATTTTAGGCTGCCACTACGACGGACATGACATTTCGCAGGGCGCGGTGGACCCCGCATCGGGGATGGTGGTAGTGATGGAAGCCGCCCGCGTGTTAGCCGCCCACGCCCGCGATGCGCTCAAACGCACGGTGCGCTTCATCGGCTTCGGCACGGAGGAGATTGGTCTGATCGGCTCCTATCGCTACGTGGACGCCCATGAGGACGAACTGGACAACGTGCGCTTCGTCCTCAACCTCGACGCCGCTGGCGGCGGCAGCCGCAAGGGGTTGATGCTGCACCACTGCTCAGAGGTAGAGGAGTTCTTCAAACAAGCCGCCAAAGAGATGGCAGCCGAGATGCCCCTCGGTCATAAGATGCATCCCTACTCCGACCATTATCCGTTCTTCGTCAAAGGCGTGCCGTGCGCCAGCATGGGCGACCCCGACAGCCCGCCCAAAGGTCGCGGTTTCGGTCACACCGCCTACGACACGTTGGACAAAGTCGAACTCGCCAAACTGCGCGAAGCCAGCGCCGTGGCGGCGCGCGTCGCCCTGCGCGTGGCGAACGCCGACGACTTCCCCGCCCGCCGTCGCCAGGCGGAGGAGGTGGAGCAAATCATCGCCACCGACCCCGACCTTGAGGGCGTGCGTGTGGCGCGGGAGTTGGCGCAGCGGAGGGGCGTTTGATAGCAACACCGTGGGGCGATCGGGCGATGGGACGTCGTCCCTTGCGTCCCTGTCGTCTCCATCGTCCCCTCGATTAACCGCGCCGCCCACAGCGAGAGAGTTCAAAACCTCCTGACGCGCCTGCGCCCGCGTCGGCGATCGCGGTTCATCGTTTGACCGTCCAGCGCGACAACGGTGACCTCGGACGGCGCGGGACGCTGTCCGCGCGCAATAGCGCCAGTCCAGCAGCCACATCTACACAACGTCCAGCCAGCGCAAGCGCATCGCGCCCCGCACCAGCCCCGCAATGCCGAGCGCGAGCCGAGCGGCGTGACGCAGCGTGCGCCAACGGCGACGGTAAGGTTTGAGCCGGTCAATCCATGTTTGGCAACTTCGGCTACAAAACCTGCCGCATCTGTATCATCCGTGCGTCCGTGAGCAGTTTACCTTTCTTTGCGTCGGCTCAGGTGGTCATACAGCACCGCTAAAATGAACACGATGCCGATGTAAATCTCCTGCCTGCCCACGGTGACATTGAGCAGGTTGCAGCCGTTGCGCACAACTTGAATGAAGAGCGCGCCAATCATCGTCCCGATGACGGTGCCGCGTCCGCCCATCAGACTGGTGCCGCCCATGACGGCGGCGGCGATGGCGTAAAGTTCGTAGGTCGCGCCCGCCGTCGGTTGCCCTAAACCGATGATGGAGGAGAGCATCAGCCCGCCAACGCCCGAGGTCAATCCGCAGGCGGTGAAAATCAGCGTCGTCATCAGGTTGACGCGAATGCCCGACAGCCGCGCGGCTTCGCGGTTGCCGCCGATGGCATACAGATGTCGCCCCCAATGCGTCAGACTCAAGACGAGTTGCGCGGCGGCGGCGAGGAGAAAGGTCAACACGACAGGCGACGGCACGCCCAGAAAGCGCAGGTTGCTCCAATCGGTGAACGCCGTCGGCAGCCCACTGACGTTGACGCCTCCCGTGACCTCCAGCGCTATGCCATGCGCGATGAGCATCATACCGAGCGTGACGATGAACGACGGCATCCGCCCCTGCGTGGTCAGCACGCCGTTGCACAGACCACAGATCACGCCTACGCCCAGCCCCGCGGCGATGCCGGCGGCTACCCCCGCGCCCCGCTGCATCACCAGCGCCGCCACCACGCCTGATAGCGCCATCACCGACCCCAGCGAGAGGTCAATTCCCCCCGTGATGATGACCAGCGTGACGCCGACCGCCAGCACCGCAATCGGCGACGCCTGCCGCGCCACGTTGCGCCAGTTCTCCACCGTCAGAAATGACGGCGCACTGAACGAAAAGTAGGCGCACAGCACCAGCAAACTAATAAGCGGAATGAGCCAGTCGAATTTGCGCAAGGTTGAGGTTGACTCCACGGATGGCACGGATGACACACGCAAAAGTGACACCGTTGGATGCGGAGCCCCGAACTTGTTCGGAGTCGGCGGCAACGCCATTCCCCGAATCAGGGGCTCCCTCGGCAATAGCGTGACGCTTGACAAGTCCCTTTTAAGAGCCTCTCCGGAAACTCTCCCCTCCTTAACCAGGAGGGGTCGGGGGAGGTCCAGAGCCAGCCAACAACCCCCTATGGTCCTCCTGATCAAGGGAGATAGCGAGTTTTTCGCATAGGCTCTAAGAGAGACTCTTCGTGCATTGACTCTGCGTCATCGGCGCCATCGGCACTTTCTTCTCGGACTGTTGCCGTCGTAACAGGGCGCGCTCCAGCGCCCGCCGCAGCCGCTCCTCCGTGATGCGCACCGCGACTTGATTGCCGCCGTCAAT
>JANWYM010000229.1:6448-6760 GCA_025055355.1 Abditibacteriales bacterium | reverse complement strand
GTGTAGGCCCAATCGGGGTGAGAGTATCATCCGATCTGTCGGCAGCGTTGAAAGATGCTCGCGCTGACGTCGGCGTCGTGTTCACCAGCCCCAGCGGGGCGCCGCCGACGGTTCGCGTGTTGATTGAAAACGGTGTCGCCCCCGTTGTGGGTTCGACAGGGTGGTATGACCACCTTCCTGCCATTGCCGCGCTCGCGGAGGGGAACAACGTTCCCGTGTTCGTCGCACCCAACTTCGCCCTCGGCGCGGCACTGATGATGAGGTTCGCGCAAGAAGCCGCTCGTTACTTCGAGGCGGTGGAAATCATCGAAC
>JANWYM010000229.1:0-6438 GCA_025055355.1 Abditibacteriales bacterium | reverse complement strand
CTTCACCATGACAAAAAAGTGGACGCGCCCTCAGGCACCGCCGAAACGACGGCGAAACTCATCGCGCAGGCGAGGGGCGCGCCGATGAAGGACGCGCCCACAGAGAAGTTCACCCTTGAGGGTGTGCGTGGCGGTGTGTATGAAGGTATCCGCATTCATAGCGTGCGGTTGCCCGGCTTCGTCGCCCATCAGGAAGTCATCTTCGGTGGTGTCGGACAAACGCTCACCATTCGTCACGATAGCATGGGACGCGAGAGTTTCATGCCCGGCGTCCTGCTCGCTATCAAGCGCGTCCGCTCGCTCAAGGGACTGACGGTGGGGTTGGAGAAAATTCTGTGACGATATATCCCCATAGCGGTCTCAGACCACAACGATACGACGAGAGAACAAAATACTTCCTCTCGTCCGTTGTGTCATCATGTTGTTGCGGTTCTCAATCCGCTATGTCTCTTCGATCAAGCCAGCCCAGTCGTTCCAGACTATGAGACCTTCGCTTTGGCAACCTCTCTGGTTTCTCCTCTTGGTCAGCCTTGTCCTGAACGCCCTGCCTGTTGCTCTGGCGGTTGCCTCCCCTCCGCGCTTGGAAGCCGTCAACGTGGCGGTCCGCCACACCCCGCTCGGCAAACGACTGGTATATCTCAACGACACGCCCACGGCGCTGTTTTGGGCGTATGAGTTGAAAGACGGCAAGCAGTTGGAGGACTACAAAAAGGCAGGGTTCAACACCGTTTACGTGGACGTGCGTTGGGTGCGGTCTCAGGAAGTTCCCAAGGTCATCGCCGAGGCGCGGCGGCTGGCGGCGCTGGCGGAGATGCAGGGGCTATATGTGATTTACGGCATCGAGTGCGTGCCGACCATCACACCGACGGCGGTGCGTGTCGCGCCCGACGAGGACGCTTACGTGCGCCCCTTGAGGGAATGGATCGCATACGTCGTCGAAGAGTTGAGTGACACGCCCAACCTCATCGGCTGGGGCACCCAGCACACGCCCTCCGCGCTTATCACGCATGACGATGTGGGGTTTCAACGCTGGCTGCGCGAGACTTACAGAACGACGGAGGCTCTCAATCGGGCGTGGGGCACAAAGGACGTGCAGTTCGACACGGTGACGATGGCAGCGGCGGTGCAGTGGGACGCGCAGAACAAACCGGGCGGTTTGGGACTGGCGACGATGGAGGTGGCGCTTTACCGCTGGACGACCTTCACGCGCTTGATGCAACTCTGGGCGAACCTCATCCGCAGCAAGGACCGCAAGCGCCTGCTCGTGACGGGACGCCTCAACGACTACAAGAGCATCATTAGCGTTCCTGACAATTACGACGTGATCGTGCCGGCGGTCTACCCCAGCGACGCCGAGCCCGACATACAAACGCATAACGCCCACGCTGTGGACATGGCACGGCAAGCGAACCAGTTCATCGCTGTGCCCACGCTGATGACGCGCGGGGCAGGACAAGGTGTTCTTTCCTTCGCCTCGCAACGCGCCCTCTGGATGCGCGAGATGGCGATGCACGGCGCGGCGGGCATTGCTTTCCAAGACTGGAACGACTTCGGCGCAGACGCCCACGCCCGCGCTGACATCGCCCGCGAAATCGCCGACCTGACCAGCACGCCGCTTGCCGAAGGCGCGGTCGTCAACGGCAGGACACTCTACGGTTTCGGACCGGGTATCTCGCTGGACGAGCCGAACAACTTGTTTCTCTCCTATCGGCGTGGCATGAAGTTCGGGCAGGTGGACTACCTCAGTCACGAGGGGCTGCTACGCGCGGATTTACGGCGATACTCCACCATTCTGGCGCCCCTGGCGTTCCACCTGTCGCCGCTGGCGCAAATGCGTCTGACGGAGTTCGTCGCGGGGGGAGGGGTGCTGGTCGCTGACTTGGGTGCAGGGATGATTCAAGCGGGGGGTGATTTGCGTCAACTGCCAGAACCCCTGCAAGGGTTGTTCGGCGTCTTCGGCATCGCCGGCTTCGCCAGCGCCAGCCGCAACCTGACCGTGGAAGCCACCCATCCGCTGTTCCCGTCGCTCCGCCTGTATGCCACGACCTCGGGCGCGCTCCCCAACGGCGCGGCGTTCGCCCCGCCATTAGGCTTCGCGCTCCGCGCCCCCGATGCCGTCAACCTCGGTTACCTGCACCGCACGACAAGCGGTCGCGCGCTCAGTGTCACGCTGGGCGTTTACCAAGTGGGCGCGGGTTTTGCGATTTACGCGCCGTTTCGTCTCTGGTCGCACTGGCTGCCCCCGCATCGCCTCTATGAGGAATTCCATGGGGATTTGTTCCACCGCAACGCCTTGTGCGCTCTACTCGATACGCCCCTCTTCCCGCTTTTACCTGAACACCCAAATATCCGAACCCCCGAATCGTCGAACATGATAGAAGTCGGCACGGTGATAGAGGGCGCAGCGGCGTTCAATCCGCTGGCGCGAGGGCAACTCGTGCGGTGGCACACCGTCGGCGTGCGCTACCTGCTTTTCAGCCACGCGGCGACGAGTTACACGCGAGGCAACTTTCTGACGCCCGCGCCCACCTTCCGCCGCGTCGGGGACACTGCCCTCGCCGCGATGCTGGACGTCCCCCAACCCACCGTTGCCCTCCTGCACGACTGGCTTCCCCCCGGCGCGCTGCGCGTCTATCGCTTCCTGCCGATTCAGCTCCTGCCGCTTTCACGCTCCGCGACGGGACAGGTCGTGGAATACAGCCCGCAAAAAGTGGAACTCAACATCTGGACGGATGCCGCCGACGTAACGACCGATGAGAACAACAACCTCACCGTCATCAATCCCCATGAAGCCCCCGCCCGCCTGACGCTGATGAGCGGGCTCTATCCTATCCCCCCGCACTCCAAGCACCGCCTCACCATTACCCCGCTTGGTTCCAAACGTAGCGAACGCAAAACCATCACCGCCAACGCCAGCGGCTTGCTGATCATTGAGCGCAAATGGAAGGCGCATGCGATCACCATCGAGTCGGAGAGGTCGTAATCTTGCCGCCGCAATCCTCACCCTCCGCGGTATCCTATGTTGACAGACCGACGTTCGCCGTGTTACAATGGAGCAGCCTTAGGCATCGAAGGTGACGGTCCAGGGGGGAAGCGATGAAAAGAAATCGTTGGTATTTTGTCGGTCTATGGGCGGTCCTTTGTGTGGCGGCGGCGGGCGTTCTGCGGGCGCAGAACGAAGGGAAGAAGTATGAGGTCATCGTCGAAAACGATGTGCTTTACGGCGAAGCGGGCGGCGAGAAGTTGCTACTGGACGTTTACCGTCCGAAGGACGCCCCGGGCAAGCGACCGGCGGTGATTCTGATTCACGGGGGCGGCTGGCGGGCGGGCAACAAGAGCGACGCGAAGGGGCTGGCACAGGACCTGGCGGGGCGGGGGTTCGTCGGATTTGCCATCGCCTACCGCTTCGCGCCTAAGTTCACGCATCCCGCGCAGTTGGACGACTGCCAGTTAGCCGTGCGTTGGGTGCGAGCGAACGCGGAGAAGTATCAAGTGGACCCCGAGCGCATCGGCGCGGCAGGGGCATCGGCGGGGGGGCATCTGGCAGCGATGTTAGGCGTGCGCGACACCCGCGATAAAAACGCCCCCCTGTCCCAGTTCAGCAGCAAGGTTAGGTGCGTGGTGGACGTCTTCGGTCCGATGGACCTGCGCCCTCATCTGAACACGACTTACAACAACCCCTTTGGGCTGGTGCTTGTGCAAGGCTTCATCGGCAAAAAACCGGATGAGGCTCCCGAACTTTACGCGGATGCCTCCCCCATCACCTTCGTCAGCAAGGACGCCGCGCCGTTCCTCATTCTGCACGGCGCGAAGGATAACCTCGTGCCTATCAGCCAGTCGGAGGCTATGGCCGAGGCTCTGAAGAAAGCCGGCGTGGAGGTCAATTTCATCCGCATCGAAGAAGCAGGGCACGATGCCACGGTCGTTCAGAAGGGCTGGCAAGCGGCAGTGGAGTTTCTGACAAGGCATCTGAAGCCATAACGGAGAGGGCATCAGCCCCCGCCGTCGTCATGCTGTCGCCGCGTTGTAGTCCATCGTGCTGCGCCGAGGAATCCGCGACGGCGTCGCGGGCTGCCTTGGAGGTGTGGATGATGGAGGAATTCCCCCCGCAATCCCAGAGCGCGCGCGGACGTATCCCTCCCCGTCCTCCGACGGCTGTGGGTGTATCGGAGTTGCCTGAACCGCGCCGTTGGAGACGTTGGTTGATGTCTTTAGTTGCCGTCTGCCATCGCGCCATCACGGCAGTCAAAGGGTTCGTCAGGAGGTTTCTCCAACGATGAACGATAGCATCCGTCTGGGCGTCCTCGTCTCCGGGCGTGGGCGCGGCACCAACCTGCAAGCCATCCTGGACGCCTGCGCACGAGGGGAGACGAAAGCGCAGGTGGTCGTTGTCATCAGCACCCATCCCGAAGCGGGTGCGGTGGAGCGGGCGCGGCGGCACAACGTGGAAGCCTTGATCATTGACCCGAAGCAGTTTGCCGCGCCGGAAGATTACGAACGCGAACTGACGCAGCGGCTGCGGGAGCGGCAAGTTGACCTCGTGTGCCTTGCCGGTTACATGCGCAAACTCAGCCCCCTGTTCGTCGACGCGTGGCGCAATCGCATTCTAAACATTCACCCTGCCCTGCTGCCGGCGTTCGGCGGGCAGGGGATGTATGGGCATCACGTCCACGAAGCCGTGATTGAGTCGGGCGCGAAGTTCAGCGGCGCGACGGTCCATTTCGTTGACGAAGAATACGACCACGGTCCCATCGTCCTGCAAGCCGTTGTGCCTGTTTTCGATGACGACACGCCCGACACCTTAGCGGCGCGGGTGCTGGAGCAAGAGCATAAACTTTACCCGCAGGCGGAGGGGAGGCTGCATATCGAGGGACGGCGGGTGAAAATTAAGGGTGCTTCACCCAACTGCCCGCATTAGGCGTGTGCGACGAAGCGCCGGCCTCCTGCCGGCACGGTTTTGTGAGGCACTCTCAGAGCCTCTCCGAAAAACTCACTGTCTCCTCTCGCCAGGGAGACCGCAGGAGGTTATGGGCGCTCCTTTGACCTCCCCCAGCCCCTCCTTGGTAAGGAAGGGGGAGTTTGCGGAGAGGCTCTTAGCAGGCGTCAGCATGGAAGGGGCGACACCTTCGCCCCGGTAGCCCGTCGCGCCGCGACGGCATCCGCGCTGGTGGCGCGGGCGACTTTTGGGGAGAGTCTTTAAGGGAGGAATCTCATGCCACCTGTCCAACGCGCTCTTATCAGTGTGTCCGACAAAACCGGCGTTGTGGAGTTTGCGAAAGGTCTTGCCGCAGTGGGCGTCACGATTCTTTCGACGGGCGGCACAGCGCGGACGCTGCGCGAGGCGGGGTTAAACGTGACCGACGTGGCGGAGGTCACGGGCTTCCCGGAAATCATGGACGGGCGGGTGAAGACGCTGCACCCCAAGATTCACGGTGCGCTGCTCGCCTTGCGGGACAACCCCGAACACATCACGGCATTGCAGCAGCACGGCATCACGCCGATTGACATGGTGGTGGTCAACCTCTATCCGTTTCAGCAGACCATCGCCAAACCCGGCGTGACGGAGGCGGAGGCGATAGAGAACATTGACATCGGCGGACCGAGCATGATTCGAGCGGCGGCGAAGAACTTCCGCAGCGTGGCAGTGGTGGTGGACCCGAGCGACTACGCAGGAATTTTAGAGGAACTGAAGGAGGGCTGGCAGAGACGCGCCGCCCCTACGCTGTCGGACGCGACGCGGCGGCGATTGGCGGTCAAGGCGTTCGCGCACACGTCAGCGTATGATGCGGCGATCTATGCGTATTTGAGCGGCGAACCGTTGGGCGCGTCGCTCCGCCTTGTGGGCGAGAAGGTTCAGGATTTACGCTACGGTGAGAACCCGCACCAGAAGGCGGCGTTCTATCGCGAGCCGCAGGCGACCGGTGCCGTCATTGCCAACGCCCAGCAGTTGCACGGCAAAGAGTTGTCTTTCAACAACCTCCTGGACTGCCACGCGGCCCTGGAGTTGGTCAAGGAGTTCCGCGAACCTGCCGCCTGTATCATCAAGCATACCAACCCCTGCGGCTGCGCGATTGGTGCGAATCTTACCGAAGCCTACGTGCGGGCGTGGGCAGCCGACCCCATCTCCCGGTTCGGTGGCATCGTCGCCCTCAACCGTGAGGTGGACGCGGAGACGGCAAATGAAATCGTTCGACAGGGCAACTTCTACGAGTGCATCGTCGCGCCGTCGTTCTCGGACGCTGCGCTGGACATCATTCGCCACCGGCGAGGCTGGGGCGCGAACATACGCCTGTTGCAGGTGGGCACGTTGGAACGTTTGAACGTTTCAACATGCCCACGTGCCAACATTGACATCAAGCGCGTGGGTGGCGGCTACCTGGTGCAGGAGTGCGACCGGCGCGAGGTGACGCGGGACGATTTGAAGGTCGTCACGCGGCG
>JANWYM010000228.1 GCA_025055355.1 Abditibacteriales bacterium | reverse complement strand
AACCCTATTCAAGCGCAGCGCGACCTCTTCGGCGCGCATACTTACGAGCGGGTGGACCGAGAGGGGACGTTTCATACCGACTGGGACGCATTGACAGGTCACAACTGATTCAACAACGCCAACTCGTATGGATGAGGGTTGAGGTAAACCTGGCCCAACAAGTAAGGGGTTTTGAACTTGCGCACGTAGTGGCGCAGCAGCATCAGGGGGACGATCAGGGGCAGCAACCCACGGCGATATTGGTGAATTGTCTCTGCGAGTTCGGCGCGCTCGTCGTTATCGAGTTGATTTGAGATGTAGCCGACGAGGTGTTGCAGCACGTTCGTATGACTGCGGACGGTCGGCACGCGGCGCATGACCGCGGTAAACTCGGCGAGGTAGGCGTCGGCTAAGGATTGATCGCTGGGGAACTGCTTCGCATTTCCCAACAGGCGACCCAAACGGCGTGTGCCTTCTTGGTTGTGCGCCATCAGCAGAAACTTATACTGCTCGTGAAAGCGTATGAGGTTAGCGCGGGTGATGCCGCGTGCCGCCATCTCGCGCCAGCGGCGATAGGCGAACATGCGGCTGATGAAGTTCTCGCGCAGGCGCGGGTCGTGCAGGCGTCCTTCCTCTTCAATCGGCAGGTGGGGACAATGCCTCATCAGCACCTGGGCGAACATCCCCACGCCGTCGCGGTGGGGGATGCCGTTCGGTTCGTAGACGCGCACCCGTTCCATCCCACAAGTGGGCGAGTCCTTTTTGAGAATGTAGCCATCGAGGTTTTCTGCGTCCAACTCGATGACGCGCCGCTGCGCGTAGGCACGCATGGCAGCGGTGTAATCTGCGCCGCTCTGGGGCATGAGGAGGCGAATATGACTGCCTTGCCTTTGCAGGCGCAACGTCTCACGCGGCGTGCCCAAACCGATTTCGACTTCGGGGCAGACCGCCACCCATTCCACGTAACGCCCCAGCGTGTCCGTCAAAAATGAGTCGCGCTTGTGCCCGCCGTCGAAGCGGACCTTGTTGCCCAGCAGACAGGACGACACGCCAACGCGCAGACGCGGGAAGTCGGTCTGCTCTGCGGGCATCCCTCGCGGGGGCGTGGAGATGGGCTGGCTCATCATGACGCGTTCATCCTCCAAATCGCAAAGTTCAAAACCGTCGCGAACGTGACCCACAGCAGATACGGAACCATCAGCCCGCCCGCTGCGGGAACGACGCGCCAGAACGCGATGATCGTTGCCAGAATCGCGCCCCAGAGCAACACGATTTCCGCGAACGCTGCCCCAATCATGCGCTGCCCGAAGAAAAACCACGACCACGCCGCGTTAAGCGCGAGTTGGATTAGAAACAGCGCCAGCGGCAGCGCTGCGCCTAAAACTCCCTTGCGACTCCACACCATCCAGGCGGCGACGCCCATGCTCAGATAGAGAACTGTCCACACGGGACCAAACACCCAATCCGGCGGCGTCCAGGACGGCTTGCGCAGGGCGCGATACCATTCGCCCAGCGACGAAGATGTAAACATCGAACCCAAACCTGCTGCCATGAAGCAGAGGGCAATCCAAACGACTAAACCGAACCAACGGTTGAACATTGCTTCACCTCCTCTCGCATGGACGCTGCCACAATCCCTTTCAACATGCGACTGAAGACCATCCGATGCAGCGGATACAGCGCATACCAGTAAATCTGCCCGAACAGCCCCACCGGGTCAAAAATCGCAGTCTGGCGAATCGTGGACGCGGTCTCATCGCCGGTCACTTCAAACTCCAGCCACGCTCTGCCCGGCAGTTTCATCTCCGCCTGAAGCCGCAGGCGCTTGTCGGGTTCAAACGCTTCGACGCGCCAAAAGTCCAGCGTGTCGCCGACGCGAAGCGTCTGCGGGTCGCGCCGCCCGCGTCTCATCCCCACGCCGCCGACGAGCATGTCCAGGAAGCCGCGCAGTCGCCACAGCCCGTCGCAGCCATACCAGCCCGTCTCTCCTCCGATGCGCTGAATCGGCTTGAACGCGACAGCGGGTGGTTGGTTGACCTGCGCGGTGCGCGAATCCACCAACCGCGTGCCGAACCGCACGCCGCCCCACGTGCGCACGCGCCCCGACGATGAGAGCGCGTCCGACCAGCGGGTTTCGGCGAACTCTTTGTCCTCGTTGACCAGCGCGCGGCGGATGGCTTCTTCAATCCCCATCGGGCGGATGTCGAACGTTCGCAGCGCGGTGTCGTCGCGCACAATCGTCGGATGCTTGATGCTGTCAATCAGTTTGCGCCCGACGCGGGCGTAAACGGGCGTCACCAAACCCAGCCACAAACTTGACAGGTAAGGCGTCAGCACCGGCACGGGAATCATCAAAACCCGAAGCCCCCGCTGCCGCGCATACTCACGCATGATGCCAGCGTAAGACACGACGTCCGCTCCGCCGATCTCCAACACGCGATTGCCGGTGAGGGGTAGATGCATCGCCGCCGTGAGATACGCGATGACGTCTTCATTCGCAATCGGCTGCGCGGGCACGGACACCCATTTCGGCGTGACCATCCCCGGCAATCGCTCCACCAGAGCGCGACTGAGTTCAAACGACAAACTCCCCGAACCGATGATGACGGAGGCGCGAAACTCGATCACGGGCACGCCCGACTGCCGCAGAATCTCACCGACTTCCTGTCGACTGCGCAGGTGGGGCGAGAGTTTACTTTTGCTATCGCCCAAGCCGCCCAGGTAAATAATGCGCTTCACGCCAGCCGCCCTCGCCGCCTCGCCAAAGTGGCGCGCCGCTCGTCGGTCTTCCTCCTCGAACGACCCCGCCGACCCCATCGAGTGCACCATGTAGTAAGCCACGCCAACGCCTCGCATCGCAGCGTCAAGGCTGGGGCGGTCCAGCACATCTCCCCTAACGACCTCGGTGGACGCCGCGACCTTCGGCTTGAGAAAATCTGGACGCCGCGCCAGACAACGCACGCGGCAACGCTCCTTCTCCAATGCCTTCAGCAGCCGCCCGCCGACGTAGCCCGTCGCGCCGGTTAGGAGAATGAGGGGGTTTGAGGGAGTTATGTTGTTCATGCTTGATTCAGCACGGAAAATTAACAGGGCAGAGAAGAAGGAAACCAAACACAACCCCCTATCCCCTCCCCTGCCCTGTTAGCGGAAAGGCAACGCGCCCTACTGGGGAAGAATCACGCTGTCAATCACGTGAATCACACCGTTGCTGCACTCGATGTCCGTCTGAATGACATGGGCGTTGTCCACCATGACCGCACCGTCCTTGACCGTGATGGTCACTTCCTGACCGTTGACGGTCTTAGCCGACTGCAACTGCATCACATCCGCCGCCATCACCTTGCCCGGCACGACATGGTAGGTCAAAATCGCCGTCAATTTGGGAATGTCGTTCAACAGCGCCTCCACCGTCCCCGCCGGAAGTTTGGCGAACGCCTCGTCCGTCGGCGCGAACACGGTGAACGGTCCTGGACCTGACAGCGTGTCCACCAAACCCGCCGCCTTGACTGCGGTGACTAAGGTGCTAAACGAACCTGCTCCCACAGCGGTCTCAACAATGTTTGCCATCTAAAACCTCTCCTTTCGTTTGGTTGAATGGTTATCTGGCGAAGTGGCGTATCCTGCCACGTTTCGCGTGACGCTCTTCGATTCTATCTGATGAAGCGGCAGGGGAGAGTCTCCCCCGCCGCCTTGCACAGAGGGTAACGCTTTACTTGGGCATGATCACCGTGTCAATCACGTGAATCACGCCATTGCTGCACTCGATATCTGTCTGCGTAACCTTCGCGTTGTCCACCATGACCTTGCCGTCCTTGACGGTGATGGTCACCTCCTGACCGTTGACGGTCTTGGCTGTCTTCAATTTCACCACGTCCTTCGCCATCACCTTGCCTGGCACGACATGGTAGGTCAGAATCGCCGTCAGTTTCTTCTTGTCCTTCAACACCGCGTTCAGCGTCTCTTTGGGGATCTTCCCGAACGCCTCGTCCGTCGGCGCGAACACGGTGAACGGTCCCTTGCCCTTCAGCGTCTCCACCAACCCCGCCTCCTTGACGGCAGTGACCAGCGTCTTGAACTGCCCCGCGCCTACTGCCGTCTCCACGATGTCCTTTTTCTTCTGGTTGCCACCGAACGCCTGAATGGAACCAACGGCGGTCAACCCCAACGTCATCACTGACACCAACGTCCAGCGAACCCAACTTTTCATCATGCTCTCCTTTCCCTTGTCAAAAACTTAAATTGCCACGACCGACGTCCTAACAGTGCGTTGCAAAACTTTCCCCTGAGCGGAGCAAAAAGCCACAAACGACAAAACTCTTCGCTGGGCTCAGATGACTAAGGGGTTTTACAGCGCACTGTTAAAACTACGCTGCCTCTACGCCCCACCGGCGCTGGATGGACTTCAGCGAAATCGCCTGATAAATCGCCGACAGTCCGACCAAACCGTAAACGATGCGGCTCATCGGGGTCGCCTCGCCGAACAACGCCGCCACGAGGTCAAACCCAAAGAACCCCACCAAACCCCAGTTCAGTCCACCAACCACCAACAACACCGCCGCCAGAATGTCCAACGTCTTCATAGTCACAACCTCCTTTTAACCGTTCTCTTGTTAGTGGACGACGCGTAGATTGTTTTCCCCGCGTGTCGTCCAGTCCGTTCTTACGCTCTCTATTATAACGCCTTGTCTATGTTTTGTCAATAGTTTGTATAAAATTTATCTCGAAATTTTTAGACAAGCCTCCCTACCGTCCAAAATAGGCGAACCTTTAGGAACCGATTGGGAGGGTGAGGCTGCTTGGGAGGGAGAGGCAGTTCTCAAGGGAAATCACAAGTGTTGACAAAAACTTGACAAAAATTAAACGAACGCCTATAATGAGCGTCGTGAACACGGAACCGAGACACTCAATCAAAGTGGCTGCACGCAAAACGGGGTTGAGTCCGCACGTGATTCGGATTTGGGAGAAGCGATATAAAGCGGTCTCGCCTCAGCGCACGCCGACCAATCGGCGGCTTTACTCCGATGCCGACATCGAGCGGTTGCGGCTGCTGCAACGGGCTACGCAAGCGGGGCATAGCATCGGGCAGATTGTTGGGCTGTCTCTGGAAGAACTTAATGAATTAGTGGCTGCTGATAACATGAGCGTGACGGCTCAACCTACGCACGCCGTCACCCCTCAAGCGACG
This sequence comes from Abditibacteriales bacterium, assembly GCA_025055355.1. GTDB lineage: Bacteria > Armatimonadota > Abditibacteriia > Abditibacteriales > JANWYM01 > JANWYM01. The sequence continues at coordinate 1,621 of JANWYM010000228.1, read as the reverse complement.
GAGAGGCTCCTCCCTGAGTCCTATCTCGATACCTGCCTCGATGCCATCAAGCGACTGGATGCGAAAACCCTCGAATCCACTCTCACCCGCGCTGCTGTCGCCCTCAGTCAACCTGCGCTCTTAGAGCAACTGATCATCCCGTTGATGCAGCGCGTCGGTGACCTGTGGCGCGGCGGCTTGCTGAAGATCGCGCATGAACACCTTGCTTCGGCGATTGTGCGGACGGTTCTGGGGAGCCTCGAAGAAACCCTATCGGTATCGCAGAGCGGTCCCAGCCTTGTCGTTACAACACCGACAGGACAATTCCATGAAATCGGCGCGCTCATTGCCGCTGTCACAGCAGCCTCAGAAGGCTGGCGCGTGATTTACTTGGGTCCGAACCTTCCAGCGGAGGAAATCGCCGGGGCTGCCCAGCAGAGTCAAGCAAAGGCAGTTCTTCTCAGCATCGTCTATCCCTCAGATGACCCGCATCTGGTCAATGAACTCAAGAAGTTGCGACGATACCTCGCTCCAGAAACAGACATCGTGGTCGGGGGGCGTGCGGCGGACGCCTACAACGACACGTTGCGGGAAATCGGCGCGGTTATTCTTCACGACATGCTCAGCCTGCGCGCCTACTTAGAGACATTGCGCTCAAGGCGATAGGGGGTTTTGATGATTGTCTGGGGCATTCAGGTTTTTGAGGTTCGAGAACAAGGACGACGAGGAGGACGACTTTCGGAGGAGTTGCTCATGTCTCAACTGAGACACCACGCTGTATGAAAATGTCATTGCGAGCGCAGCGAAGCCATCTCCTGCGGCGGAGACAACTGCAGCGGCGGGGATGGCTTCGCTGCGCTCACAATGACAGGTATTTTCAAGGGAGGAATGACCATGTGTGGAGTCATAATGCTCCTACTGTTGGGACTTTTGCCACCCACAACGGGAGAGGCGGGAGCGGAGTTGTTGCCACCGGTGCGTTTGGAGGCGGGCGGCAAGCCGATTGATACTCACATGGGACACGCCGCGCCGTTCGTCGGCGACTTCGACGGGGACGGGGTGAAGGATTTGCTGGTTGGACAGTTCGGCGGGGGCATCCTCTGGATTTTTCGCAACGAAGGCACAAACACCCAGCCCCGGCTGGCAGCGGGCGTGAAGTTCAAGGATGGCAAGCCAGAGGGATGTGTGCCGACAGGCTGATGTATCGGCTTCACGCCACAGTTGGTGGATCTGGACGGCGACGGTTATCTCGATATCCTCTCCGGCTCCTGGCCGGGTGAACTGTTTCTGTTTCGCGGCGGTCCGGGGCGCACCTTCGCAGCCCCCGTCAAGTTGAAGTATAAAGACGGCAAGACCATTAACATCGGTGGCGGGTTGCAGAAGAATACAGGCGACATGATTCTCGTCGCCGGGGACGCGAAGTTCGAGCGGGACAAGAAGGGGCAACAGTTTATCGTTTATGAGGGCGAACGCATTAAGATTCCCCCCGGCAAACAAGCCGGTATCACCGGCACCGCGTCGGCGGCTCACGCCGCCGATTGGGATGGGGACGGCGGCCGGGGCCGGGGCGGAGGTGGCAGCCGCGGCCAAGGGGTTGGAGTGAGGCACGAGGGGCCCCCCGAGAAGGCAGACGGGGGCACCG
>JANWYM010000227.1 GCA_025055355.1 Abditibacteriales bacterium | reverse complement strand
GGATCTTGCTGATGGCGGTGCCAGCCGCGCCCGCCCCGCAGAGGACGATTTTGATGCTGTCCAGCGTTTTGCCTACGATCTTGAGGGCGTTGAGGAGCGCGGCGAGAACGACGACGGCGGTACCGTGCTGGTCGTCGTGAAACACGGGAATGTCCAGTTCCTGCCGCAGGCGCTCTTCCACCTCGAAGCAGCGGGGCGCGGCGATGTCCTCCAGGTTGATGCCGCCGAACACGGGGGCAATCCGTTTGACCGTTTCCACGATTTCGTCCACGTCCTTCGTCCGCAGGCAGATGGGGAAAGCGTCCACGTTAGCGAACTCCTTAAACAACATCGCTTTGCCTTCCATGACGGGCAGGGCGGCTTCGGGTCCGAGGTCGCCCAACCCCAGCACCGCCGTCCCGTCGCTGACTACCGCCACCGTGTTCTTCTTAATCGTCAGTTGAAACACGCGGTCGGGCTGTTCCGCAATGGCACGGCACACGCGCCCGACGCCGGGTGTGTAAGCCATCGAGAGGTCATCGCGGGTGTGGATCGGGCGCTTGCTGCGCACTTCAATCTTGCCGCCGAGGTGCATGAGGAAGGTGCGGTCGGAGACGCTGACGACGTGGATGCCCTCCACGTGCCGAATCGCCTGCACGATGTCGTGCGCGTGTTTCTCGTCGGCAGCGGCGATGGTGATGTCGCGCACCTTGTAGCCCTTCATCACCCGCACGAGGTCAATCGCGCCCAGACTCCCGCCCGCCTCGCCGATGGCGAGGGCGACGCGGGCGAACATCCCCGGATGATCGGGAATCCTCACCCGCACGGTGATGCTGTAACTGGCTGTGGGGTGTAACATGGCTCAGTTCATGGGGTTCATGGGTTCATGAGTGCAGGGGAGACGATGAACCCAGAAGCGCCGAGAGGTTCAACAAATGCGCGGCAGTTGTTCGCCGCTCAACATGTCCACAATGCGGCGCGCACCGATGCGGCTCGTGAGCGTGACAAGGGGGGCGTCCTCATCGGACACCGCGCCGATGATGCTGGCTCCTTCGCCCAGCGGATGGGCGCGCATGAGGTCCAGAGCGCGCTCGGCATCCGACGGCGCGACGAACGCCACGAACCGCCCCTCGTTGGCAACGTAGAGCGGGTCGAAGCCCAGCATCTCGCAGGCGGCTTGCACGTCCTCGCGGACGGGGATGAGTTTTTCGTCAATGGTGATGCCGACGCGGGCGGCGGCGGCGATTTCGTTCAACGCGCTCGCCAGCCCGCCGCGCGTCAGGTCGCGCAAGCAGTGGATGTCGATGCCTGCCGAGAGAAGTTCCAGCACGAGACCGGCGACCGGCGCAGAGTCGCTCTCAATCGCGCTTTCAAACTCCAAGCCCTCGCGCACCGCCATAATCGCAATGCCGTGCCGCCCAAGGTCGCCGTTGACGAGCAGCACATCGCCAGGGCGCACCCTGTCGGGCGCGATGCAGTGCGAGTGTTCAATGACACCCACGCCGGAGGTGTTGATGAACACCCCGTCGCCTTTACCCTTGTCCACAACCTTCGTATCGCCCGTGACGATTTCCACGCCTGCGCTCTGCGCCGCCGCCTGCATTGAGCGGACGATGCGCCAAAGCGTTTCCATCGGCAACCCCTCTTCGAGGATGAACCCCGCGCTCAAATACAGCGGGCGCGCGCCGCACATCGCCAAGTCGTTGACTGTGCCGTGCACCGCCAACGAACCGATGTCGCCGCCGGGGAAAAACAGCGGGCGCACGACGAACGAATCCGTCGTGAACGCCAGCCGCACGCCGTTCACGCCGAGCACCGCCGCATCGTGTCGCACGTTCAGCGTCGGGTTGCCAAACGTCGGCACGAATATCCGCTCAATCAGTTGGTGCATCAACTTCCCCCCGCCGCCGTGGGCGAGAAGGATGGTCGGATACTCGGCAATCGGGATGGGACAGGAAAAGTTGTCCATATCACCTTGTATCTGCCAACAGATGACCACGGGACCACGGACCACGGGACCACGGACCACAGGACCACGGACCACAGGACCACGGGACCACAGGACAACGAGACCGCAGGACAACGAGACCGCAGGACAACCACAATTCAGGTCCTATGGTCCTGTGGTCCCGTGGTCCCGTGGTCCGTGGTCCTGTGGTCCGTGGTCCTGTGGTCCGTGGTCATCCGTTGGCGGACGAACGAGCACGGTAGCGATAGTAAGCGGCGCAGGCGCCTTCGGAGGAAACCATCGTCGCGCCCAGCGGATGCTCTGGCGTGCAGCGCGTCCCGAAGGCGGGGCACTCGTGCGGCTTTTTGATGCCTTGCAGCACCAGCCCGCTGATGCACTCGGACGACTCTTCTACGTGATGGCTGGCGACGTCGAAGCGACGTTCAGCGTCGAACTCGGCGTATTCATCGCGCAGCCCCAAGCCGCTACGCGGAATCGGGCCGATGCCACGCCACTGACGCGAGACAACCTGAAACACTTCGCGGATGAGTTGCTGCGCGGGCTGATTCCCCTCGCGACGCACCGAGCGGGTGTATTGGTTCTCCACCTCTGCCCGCCCCTCTTCTAACTGCTTCACGCACAGGTAAATCCCCTGCAAAATGTCCAGCGGCTCGAACCCGGTGACGACAATCGGCACGCGATACTTCTGCGCAATCGGCTCATACTCCGTGTAGCCCATGACCGTGCAGACGTGCCCAGCGGCTAAGAAGCCTTGCACACGGTTGGTCGGCGACGACAGAATCGCTTCTATCGCGGGTGGCACGAGGACGTGCGAGACCAGCAGGGAGAAATTTTTAATCCCCTGCCGCTTCGCCTGATAGACCGCCATGGCGTTCGCGGGCGCGGTGGTTTCAAACCCGACGGCGAAAAAGACCACCTCGCGGTCGGGGTTCTGCTGCGCGATTTTCACCGCGTCCAGCGGCGAATACACCACGCGCACGTCGCCGCCATGGGCTTTGACGCTCAACAGGTCCTTGTTCGTCCCCGGCACGCGCAGCATGTCGCCGAAGGAGCAAAAGATGACCGCAGGACGCGAGGCGATTTCAATCGCCTTGTCAATCAACTCCAACGGCGTCACACACACCGGGCAGCCCGGACCGTGAATGAGCGTGATGCTCTTCGGCAGCAGTTCGTCCACGCCGAACTTGAGGATGGCGTGCGTCTGCCCGCCGCAGATTTCCATTATTGTCCACGGCTTCGTGGTGATGCGATGAATCGCCCGCGCCCATTGCTGGGCAGCTGCGGCATCTCGGTATTCGTCAATAAATCTCATGGGAACACAACCTCAATCAGATGGCTTTGAGCGCTGCCTGACTTTTCTGATGAACAAATCGCAGCCCTATCGCCAGCCCCGCTGACACGAGGCATAACACGCCCGCGATAGCGAACGCCGCCGTGTAACTGCCGGTCGTGACCTTGGCGGCGTTACCGGCGACGATGCCCACGACACCCGCAATCCCGTAGGACGTAAACACCCAGCCGTAGTTGGCGCCGAGGTTTTTCGCGCCGAACAGGTCGGCAGTGGCGGAGGGGAACAGCGCGAAGTTGCCGCCGAAGTTGAAGCCGACGACGGACGCCCCCACGCACAGCGCCGCCCGCGTGTCCAGCGTGCCGAGCAGAAACATGGTCGCCGCCTGCAAAACAAACATCGCCACGAACGCGGCGGTGCGCCCGATGCGGTCAGACACCAACCCCCACACGATGCGCCCCAGCGCGTTGAAAATCGCCAAGAACCCCACGGCTGCCGCGCCGGCGGCGGTGGCTTCCGCCGCGCTGAGTTTAGCGGACAGCAGTTGGTCGGTCACGAACGGCGACACGATGCCAATGACCATCAGCCCCGCCATCGCGCCGCTGAAGAACATCAGCCACAGCATGTAGAACGTCGGTTTTTTGAGCGTCTCCTGCCACGTGGACTCGGTCGGAGCCACCCCACTCGCCGGTCGGTCCGTCACCGGGGGATTGCACAACATCATCGCGCCCAGCGTGACGGCAACCAGACAGACAACCCCGTGCACCACGAAGAACGAGGTGATGTCGTGCTCGCGGATGTAGCCCAACGCGCCGAACCGCTCGTCCTTGAAAAGATACGCCCCGAACCCGAACCCCGCCACCGCCAAGCCGCTAACCAAGCCTTTATGCTGAGGGAACCACTTGACCAGCGCGGCAATCGGACAGACGTAGGCGAAGCCAATCCCCGCGCCCGCTAAAAATCCCACCGTGCCCCACAGCAGAAACAACTTATCCCATTCGCCCATCTTGCCCACATATTGTTGTCCCAAAACGACTGCCGCCACGATCACGGACGCCATGATCCCGTTCGGCACGTGGCGCGTGATGGCGCGCTCCTCCTTGTCGAGGTGACCGAAGAGGGCGTGATAGAGCATCAGCAGCACGATGACAACCATCCCCGCAAACGCTGCGTGCGCAATGTAAAACACAATCGGAGAGTTCATCAGCCCGGCGGTGATGAAGCCCACTCCCATGAGGACGGCGCCAATAACAGCGGGAAGACGGGGACCTTTCACGTCCTGAATCCGTCCAGCGATAATCATCACAACAGCAAACGTCAAGATGCAGATGGAAAAAGCGTATTTGAGATAGCCCTGCTGCTGCGCCAGACGCTTTTCGGCGGCTTCTTTGTTGTCAACGACGGTGAATCCAGAGACATCTTCGCCTCGGGCAATCCGCTTCACGCGTTCGCTCCGCGTGATGACGGGCGGGAAAACCTTGGCATCCAGGGGAGTCCAGAAAATACTGTAACCGTAAACCGTGCCCAAAATCAACTGGACGAGAATCGCCCCCGCCAGCACGCGGTAGCGCGTGTAGCGCGTCAGGTGGACGGGGCGAGAGATCGAAACGCTTCCGACGTTCTCCATGAATGACCTCCACACGGAATGCACAGGCTCTCCCGCTGAAATCGTCCTCGTCGTCGTCGTCGTCCGTTTTTAGAGTTCGAGAACGAGGACGACGAGGACGAGGACGATTCTTATACACACTCTCAATCCGTGACCGAAACCTGTTGACCGCCTTCAAGTTCCTGCAACTCCTCCATCTGCTGCAGATACTCAAACACCCGATGTGCCTCCTCTTCATCCAACGTGCTGATAGCGAAGCCGACGTGGACAATCACGTAATCGCCCACCTGCGCTTCGGGCGTGTAGGCAAGCGACACCTCTTTTACCACACCACCAAAGTTGACCTTCCCCATGCGGGAGAAGGCGTCATCGCCGCTGATGGACATAATTTTTCCGGGAATGGCTAAACACATGAGAACTGGAACGGTCAACGGATTGCGGTAACGGATTAAACGGATTCAGGAGATTCTTGCACAAGGTAATCCGCTTAATCCGTTACCGCAATCCGTTCAACCTCAGAACCGGGTGCTTGGTGAGTCGACTTCACCACCTGAATCCGCTTAATCCGTTACCGCAATCCGTTGACCGTTACCGCAATCCGTTCAACCTCAGAACCAGATGCTTAGCGAGTCGACTTCACCACCTCAATCCGCTCAATCCGTTACCGCAATCCGCTGACCGTTACCGCAATCCGTTCAACCTCAGAACCAGATACTTAGCGAGTCGACTTCACCACCTCAATCCGTTCAATCCGTTACCGCAATCCGTTGACCGTCACCACCATGATATGCTGCAACAGCCTGCCCCAACGCAATGCCGCCATCGTTGGGTGGCACGCGCTGGTGCCAGTAAGGTCGGAAGCCCTCCGCTCTGAGCCGCTGCACGGCGCGTTCGGTCAGATACTTGTTCTGAAAACATCCACCCGTCAAGACGACTCGCTCCTCGCCGACGCGCCGCGCCATCGCCACAATCATTGCGACCAGTGTGTTATGAAACTTTACCGCAATCCGCCCCACTGGAACACCTTGCCCCACGTCTTCGATGAGCGCACGCAACAAGGGTTCCCAATCAACCACATTCACCAACGGATGAATAGCATCAACGGATGACGACTTCAAAGACTCAAAAGGCTTCATTGGTTGGGACTTTTCATCCGTTGGAAGAAGACTGAAGGGATAGGTCTCGTCCGTTACCACGTCCATCGCAAACTCCAACTCCATTGCGCCCTGTCCCTCAAAGTTCACCCGTTGGCGCAAACCCGTCAGCGAAGCCACCGCGTCGAACAGCCGCCCTGCGCTGGACGTGCGCGGGGCGTTTATGCCTCTGGCGAGCATCTGTCGCAGCACGCTCAACTCTGACGGCGCGAACGCTTGCACAGTCGGCAAGTCGCTCATAGCAAACACTTCATCCCCAAAGATTTCGTAGAGCGCGCCCAGCGCGGCGCGGCGCGGCTCTTTGATGGCTTTCTCGCCGCCGGGCAGTTGGAAGGTGCGGAAATGCCCGACGCGCTGGAACGATTCTGTCGTCACTCGCAAGAACTCCCCGCCCCACACCGTTCCGTCCAAGCCGTAGCCTGTGCCGTCCCATGACACGCCAAGAACTTGCCCCTCCAACTCGTTCTCAGCCATACACGCGACGACGTGGGCGTAATGGTGCTGCACCCTCACGACGGGAACGCCTTTCTGTTTGGCGAACTGACTGGAGAGATAATCCGGGTGCAGGTCGCAGGCGATACACTCAGGTTCGGCGTTGTAGAGCGCGCGGAAACTATTGATGACCTCACGGAACGCTTCAAACGCTTGCGGCGTTTCCAAGTCGCCGATGTGCTGACTGATGAAAACGTTGTCGTCCACTGTCAAGGCAATAGTGTTCTTCAAGTGCGCGCCCACTGACAGTAGGGGCGGGCGTCCCTGCCAGCCCGACGGAGGAGCGGGCTCTGCCCGCCCAACG
>JANWYM010000226.1 GCA_025055355.1 Abditibacteriales bacterium | reverse complement strand
AACAACGTCGTGGACATCACGAACTACGTGATGTGGGAGTTGGGGCAACCGTTGCACGCCTTCGACTTTGCTCAGATCGCCGAGGCCCCGTCGGGGCAGCGTGCCATCATCATCCGCCGCGCTCAAGCGGGCGAGCGCATCGTGACCATTGACCATGTAGAACGCTCACTCAACGCGGAGGTGCTGGTCATTGCCGACGCTGAACGCCCGATTGCGTTGGGGGGCGTGATGGGCGGTGTGGACACGGAAATCAGCGCGTCCACCGTTGACGTGCTGATCGAGTCCGCGCACTTCGACCCGGCGAACAACCGCCGCACGTCGCAGGCGTTGAACCTGCTGTCGGAATCTTCCTATCGCTTCCAGCGGCGCGTGGACCCCTCGGGCACGGTGCGCGCCGCCGACCGTGCCGCGCAACTCATGGCGGACCTCTGCGGGGGCAACGTCGCGCGCGGCGTCGTGGATGTTTACCCCCAACCGCACGCACCCACGCGCCTCACCTTCCGCCCCGAACGGGCAAACAAACTGCTGGGCACGCAGTTAAGCGCGGACGAGATGACGACGTTGCTCACACGGCTCGGCTTTGACGTTCACCCCTTGACGGTTCATCCCCCTCAGTATGTCGTCACGGTCCCGCTCGCGCGCGGCGACGTCACGCAAGAAGCCGACCTCATTGAAGAGATCGCTCGCCTTTACGGCTACGATAACATCCCCACCACAATTCCGCCCGGCGTTTCGCCACACGCGGGCGAAAGTGCGTCGCGCAAATTAGAACGTCGCGCCAAAGAGATCCTGTTGCGCTGCGGCCTGACAGAGGTGCAGACGTTCAGCCTCATAGGTCCCGCGAACGTCGCGCGCGCGGGATTGGACGCCTCAACGTCAGCATTAACCCTGCGCAACCCGTTGAGCGAGGAGTGGACAATGTTGCGCACGACGCTACTGCCCAGTTTGCTGGAGGTCCTCTCGCGCAACGCCCGCAACGGCGTGCGCGATGTGAGCATCTTCGAACTCGGCAGAGCCTACCTGCCGCGTGCGGGCGCGGGACTTCCCGTAGAACGTCGCCTGCTCGGGCTGGCGATGATGGGGCGCCGCTGGGCGGAGGCGTGGAACGTGGACAAAGCCGTCAACGCCGTTGACTTCTACGCGCTCAAAGCGGCGGTGGAGGAGTTGGTGAACGGGCTGCACATCGCCCCCTGCACGTTCCAGCAGGGGCGGCACCCGAGCCTGCACCCGGGGCGGACTGCTGAGTTAATCATTGCCGGACAAGTGGTGGGGGTTTTAGGCGAACTGCATCCCAACGTGCAGGGAGCTTACGACCTCCCGCAGCGCACCTATGTGGCGGAGTTGAACTTCGACGAGATGGCGCGGCACGTCGTCACGGCGCGGCGGTATCAGCCCTTGCCGGTTCACCCGCCCGTCGAGCGCGACGTGGCTTTGGTGGTCAAAGACGACGTGGCGTCGCAAGCCGTCGTCAACGTGATGTGGGAGGTCGGCGCGCCACTGCTGCACAGCGTCCAACTGTTTGATGTTTACACGGGCGCGCCGATTCCAGCGGGTCACAAGAACCTCGCCTACTCCCTGTCGTTCCGCGCCGACCGCACGCTGACGGCAGAGGAAGTCGAAGCCGCCTTGCAGCGCATCAAACAGGCGCTCCGCGAGCAGGTCTCCGCGCAAATTCGTGAGTAGATATTCCGCCGCAGGGACTTAAGAGAGCGGAGGGAAGGGGGAGGGACAGGAATGACGTGGTTGCCCTCACGCTCCTTCCCCCCCGCGCGAAAACGTCGTGGCTGCGCCCCGCTCGCCATCCCTACGAGGGCGACAGAAGCGGCAACACCGCAAACGTGTCAAAATCCAAGTCCCCGCGCTCGCCGCGTAGAAAGTGGAAGTATCCCGCTTCGGCAATCATCGCTGCATTGTCGGTGCAGAGGGCGATCGGCGGGATCAGCAGGCGCAGACCGGCGGCGTGGGCGGCGGCGGTGGCGGTCGCGCGTAGGCAGCGGTTGGCAGCCACCCCCCCAGCCAGCGCCACCGTGCTCACGCGGAAGCGTTCGGCAGCGGACATCAGATTGCGCACCAACACGTCCACCACGGCTTGCTGGAAACTGGCGGCGATGTCGCTTAAGGGAACATCACTGGCTCTGAGGTGACGCGTTTCAGGGGTGGGCAGCCCCTGCATGAAGCGCATGACGGAGGTTTTCAACCCCGCGAAACTGAAGTCCAACGTTGCGCCCATGTCGGCGCGCGGGAAGCGGATCGCGTGGGGATTGCCGCCCTCCGCCGCTTTCTGAATCGCCGGTCCGCCCGGGAACCCCAACCCCAGCACGCGCGCCACTTTGTCGAACGCCTCGCCCGCCGCGTCGTCGCGGGTGCGCCCGAGAACCTCGTAAATCCCATGCTCGCGCATCAGGATCAAATCAGTGTGTCCGCCGGAGACGATAAGGCAGACAAAGGGAAACTCAATGTCCTCGTGAACCAAAAAGTTCGCGTAGATATGCCCTTCGAGATGGTTGATGGGCAGGACGGGTTTGCGATGCACGTAGCCCAACGCCTTCGCCGCGCAGACGCCGACCAGCAGGCTGCCAATGAGTCCCGGGCCGTGCGTGACGGCGATGGCGTCCACGTCGTCGAATCCGACCTGCGCTTCCGCTAACGCCTCGTGCAGCACGGGGTTGAGCAACTCCACGTGCTTGCGCGACGCGACCTCCGGCACCACGCCGCCGAACTTCGCGTGCAGGTCCATCTGCGAGGCGACAAGGTTGGACAGAATCTCGCGCCCGTCGCGCACGACGGCGACGGAGGTTTCATCACAACTGGTTTCAATGCCTAAGATGTTCAATGGTTCATGAGTCAATGGGTTCATGGGTCCATGCGTTCATGTCGCCAGGAGCCATTGACTCTTACCTCCTCTTCTTCTATCGCGCGCAAGCGTGCCGCATACGCTGGCGTTTGCAAGTCCTCCACCCACATAATCATCGCGTTCTCGCCGTCGGGAGGATAGTAGCGGTGCCGGACGCCGACAACCCGCAGACCGAACTTTGCGTAGAGCCGCTGCGCGGCACGGTTGCTCTCGCGCACCTCCAACGTCAGGCGCTCGGCGCCGCGTTCGATAGCGCGGCGCACGAGCGCGAGAAAAATCCGCTCCCCGATTTTCTGCCGCCGATAGGACGGATGCACCGCGAGGTTGATGCAGTGCGCTTCTTCCAGGATGTATTCGACGATGCCGTAACCCACGATGCGTTCGTCCTGCCGCCCCACGAGGCACGTGGCGTAAGGGGATTTGCGCAACTCGCTCAAAAACATCTCCCGCGTCCACGGGTGGCGATAACTCATGCGCTCAATGCCGCAGACCTCACTCACATCGGCGAAGCGCATTGGCTCGATGATAAGGATTGAGGCTTGCCGCTCTCCCATTACTCGATGCGCACCCCCATCACCCGCTCGGCTTGCGAGGGCGCGAGATAAATCGGTTTGACGGCGAAGAGGTCGTCGGCATCGCCCTGCGTCAATCGAGCGTGCGCGATGTCTGCCGCGCCCACCAACACGTAATAGGCAAACGTGCCCCCTACGTTTGCTTGGTAGCTCAACGCCTTTTGGAGTTCGTCAGCCGCGTCACCGCAGAGGGCGATAGGTCCTTCCGCTTCGCGCAATTGCTGGATGAGGTCGTCAGTTTTGGCAATGTATTCCGATTGGACCTTTTGACCCCTCGCATAGGCAGCAACGTAAACCTCTCCTTTGCGACAGGGCGCGACGATGAACAGACGCTGATCGGGAGCGTGGCGCATCCGACGCGCCGCCGCGTCGAACGTCGGCACGCCGACGAGAGGAACACGCAACCCCTGTGCTAACGCTTTCGCCGTCGTGACGCCAATCCGCAGCCCCGTCCACGAGCCGGGGCCCAACGAGACGGCGATGCCGTTCAGGTCGTGCACTGCACAACTTGCCGCCTGCAACGTCTCATCAACCAGTCCCATGATGCGCTGCGACAGGGAGGAACGGTCCTCCAAATAGCGCACAGCCTGCACGCATCCGTCCACGCTCACTGCAACGCCACACGTGTTACCCGATGTTTCAATGACCAGCACCCTCAAAGAGCCTCAACCCCCTTGTGCGGTGTGCTGTTCCCCAGAGGACACAGACAACTCCTCTATCAATCGCACCCACCGCTCGCCGAAACCCTCTACGGTCGCCGCTCGGCCTTCGGCAGTGTGTTCTAAGCGCACATCTAAACGCTCAGGGGGAAGCAGCAGTGCGACGCGTTCCGCCCACTCGATGACGCACACGCCCGCGCCGCCGATCAGTTCCTCCAAGCCGATGTCGCGGGCGGCGTCGCGGTCGTTGACCGGCAGGCGATAAGCGTCCACGTGATACAGCGGCACGCGCCCCTCATGCTCCGTCACGAAGATAAATGTCGGGCTGTTCACCCACGTCGCCACACCCAAGCCGGCGGCGATGCCCTGCGTCAGGGTCGTTTTCCCCGCACCCAATGCACCGTAGAGGCACACCACATCGCCCGCCTGTAAGCGCTCCCCGAGGCGTTTGCCCAACGTGTGCGTCTGCTCCGCTGACGTCAGTTGACCGCGCAGGATTTTGACGCTCATAGTTGAAACCCCTCGCCGCATAAGGTAAAACCCAAGCGGAGAACGTTGCAACGTTCAAGCGTTCAAACGTTCAAGCGATAAGGAGGTTCCCAGGATATGTCCCTCAACAGATGGGTTGGTGTTTTCCTCACACTCTCTCCGCTCATTTTCGTCTCGCCCACGCCGGCGGCGACGTCGGGGCTACCGACTACCGCCCAGCGCGCCCCCGTCCCATCAGAAGACGCGGACAAGCCGCTGGATACATCCCTGCACATCCGTGGGGTTGTCGCGTCCATCTCGCAGCCCCACTTCGTCCGTCTGACCATCGGCACGCTGCAAAACGTGCGCCCCGATGCCGAGGTCGTCTTCTTCAAAGACGGCAAACCCATCGGCAGCGGTCAAGCGGTGCAGGTGGACTGGAACGACACCCTTGTTGCTGTGTCGGATGAGGTTTTCCATCACCTACAAATCGGCACACCGGCGCGCGTGGTCAAGAACCCTCCCGCTCGTAAGGGACGCCTCACGTTGCCCCAGCGACGCATCAAGCAGGAAAGTCGGCTGGGTTTAGACCCGTCGTCACATTGACGCAGGGTCAGGGGGTTTGTCGGCAGGCGACGCGTCGCCGTTGCCGAAGTGCTCATATCCTTTCCCTAACGCCGTGGTGCGTCCCGATGCCTCGCGGAGCCACAGCTCGCCGGTGCGGTCGGTGATGTGACCGATGCAGGTGACAGGTGTTCCCGTTGTCTGGTGGATCGCCTGCGTGACGGCGTCTTTTTTGTCGGCGGCGACTGCCATGAGCAGCTCGTAGTCCTCACCCCCGCTGATGGCGAACTCCAGCGGGCTGCGATGCAAGGCGGCGGCGGCGGCGCGACATGCCGCAGAGATGGGCAGGGCACCAGCGATGACCTCCGCCCCGACGCGACTCTCTTCCGCAAGGCGGCGCAGGTCACCGCCCAGTCCGTCGCTCAGGTCAATCGCTGCATGCACTGCGCCGGTGGCGACAGCGGCGCGCATCTCCGCCACGCGCGGCTGCGGGAGGCAGTGCGCCGCGATCAGTTGGGCGAAGGTCGCTCGCTGACGCTCGTGGTTCGGGTGCAGCATCAGTGCCAGCCCCGCCGATGCGTCGCCAAGGCTGCCCGTGACCAGCAGCGCATCGCCTGGCTGCGCCCCGCTGCGGAGGATCAAGTGCGCGGGCTCCACCTCGCCCAGCAACGTCACCGCCAGCATCAACGCCGTCGGCGATTTCACCGTGTCCCCACCGACAATTGAGACACCAAAGCGTTCCGCGCATTCCGCTATCCCCGCGTAAAGTTCGTCCACAAACTCCACCGTCAACCCATCGGTCAATCCTACACAGACGACGGCTGCCGTAGGCGTTCCGCCCATCGCTGCGATGTCGCTGATGTTCACCGCTAACGTCCTCCAGCCCAACTGTCGCGCAGTGCCGAAATCGAGGCGAAAGTGAACGTTCTCGAGGAGCGCGTCCGTCGTGACGAGCAACTGCTTGTCGCCCGACGCTTGCAGCACAGCGCAGTCGTCGCCGATGCCGACCAGCACGCGGGATGCAGCGCCTGCGAACGTGGTCCCCTCGCTCAGACGCGCGCGCAGGCGAGCAATCAGCCCGAACTCACCCAACGATGAGAGAGATAGGGGGTTCATGGGTTCATGGAAAGATATTCCTGCCTCCACCGTTCGACCTTCCGTTGTGTCAGCGACTCCTCCACCTGCTTGAGTTGTTCCACCGTCCACCGCACATCCTCCACATCGAGGCGGTCACGCAGCGCTGTGTTCATCACCTCCTGCGCGCAGCGCGGTGTGGAAGGCGTTCACCGCGACGAACCCCTCTGCGTTGGCGTCCTGCGGATGAAACTCCTTCGTTTCCAGAGACATCGTATAGCCACCTCTTGGATATAATAACAGAACCGCTGCAAAAATGGTAGAGACATCTGCTCTTATGTGATATGATAGGAGCAAGAGTGATACCATTGCCGTCAGTCCCTTCCCCTTCCTCGATGAAAATGCCTGTCATGGCGAGCGCATAGGTGTCATTGCAGGAGGCGGGACGACAAAGCGATCCCCTCATCCTCTGCGGAGTGGATGATAGCGGCGGAGCCGGTGTCATTGCGAGGAGTGGAGCGGTTGCGAGGAACGCAGCGAAACCATGACATCAGAAGCCACGGCAAAAAGCCCTGGCGAGCCGCTCCCGCGACGCATCTCCCCTCGTGGGAGGAGTTG
>JANWYM010000225.1 GCA_025055355.1 Abditibacteriales bacterium | reverse complement strand
CGCCAAGCCGATAATCATGTAAAACGTCGTCGTCTTGCCCGCGCCGTTCGGTCCCAACAAGCCGACGACCTCCCCCGGCTGCACCGTCAGGCTGATGCCGTTGACCACGGTGCGTTCCCGATAACGCTTCACCAAGTTCTCGACGCGCAGGGCGCGCGCCCCGTTCGGCGAAGATGACATAGGTCTATGGCTCTTCAAAAATCGCTTCGCCGGTGGCATCGTCTGCCAGCACCAAGAAGCTGCCGTCCGTCTTCGTAGCGATGGTCACTTGATTCCCTTCTATCCTCAACCCTTTGAACGCGCCGCCCGGGGCTAACTCCGTCGTCACGCTGACGTTGTGGCGCAGCACCACCTTCTGCTGAATGGCAACGACCTCCCCCTCAAGAGTTTTAATTTGCTCTCTCTTTTGCGTGAAGGTGGCTTCGGCAGAAGTCGCATGAACTTTGCGAGGGGATTTGTCCGTGACGTTGGATGCACTGGCACGGAGGGTGACGTTCCCTTTGGCTTCGATGCGGTCAAAAACCACCTCAGGACCTGGTGGATTCTCTTGGGCGATAGCGACGATGGCGTTGCCCGTGATGCGCATGTCGTCGGTTTCGACCCACGCCTTTTCTTTGGCGTTGCCGAAGATGACCGTCCTTGTCTCCAGTATCTCAAACTTCGGTCCGAACCGGATTTTCCGCTCCTTCTTTGGGGGGGCAGCACCGAAGCCCACCGTGAGCAGGTAGACGCCCAACACCCCCCAACAAGTCAGTTTCCTGACCTCGCCTCTCATCTTCGTCCTCTCCTTCCTATTTCTCTGCGGCTCTCCGCATCCCCCTCAGTATCGCCCTGCTATGGGCTTTCTTTCAACGCCCAGAGCGCGGAGACAGCGCGGAGGAACGCGCAGACCTCCTTTCATTGGCTTTTCTTTCTGGCAATGTCAGTTCCCCGATGGCATCGTCGAACAGCACCTTCTTGAGTCGGACATCAGCGGTCATGGTGGCGGCTCGAATCTTCAAGTTGCCCTTTTCCACCTGCACCCCGTTGGCGGCGGAGATTTTCTCAACGGCTTTGTTGCCGGCGCGCGCGGTCATCAAGGGGGCGCGGAACGACCAACCCGCTGTGGGCGATTGCGCTATCACGTTGCCTTTGAGCCACAGCGTTCGCGGCTGGGCGTCGTAGTGCACCTCAATCGTGTCCGCTTGAAAGCGCAGCGTCATCACGCCCTGGTCGAACAGTTGACATGCCCCCTGCGTCAAGCGGGCGATGCCTTTTTGCTCGTCGGTTTGAATGGTCTTCCCCATCGCCTTCCATAACGGGCGCCCCTGCGGGTCGGAGGCGGAGATTTCCCCCTCCGTGAGGCGCATGCCGGGAATCTCGGGGGACTTCTCCTCCGGCGCAACCGTCGGCGGCGGGGGCGGCGGGGGCGTCATCGGTCCGCCGCAGCCGCCCAGCAGCGCCAGCCCTACCGCCATCACCACGCCTGCGCAACCATGCATCCACACGCCCATGTTCCGCAACGGTTGATGGTTAATGGTTGAAGATGCCATTAACTATCAACTAATTTTTTCAAACCGGCACCGCACCAGCGTCCACAGCGCCGTCCAACCGTCGCGCAGGCGGAGTTTCTTGCCCTCCGCTGCCGTGCGCGGGCGGTAGGAGATCGGCACCTCGTGGATGCGGTATCCCCGCCGCGCTAACTTCGCGCTGATTTCAAAGTCGAGGTCGAAGCCGCAGCACCGTAGGTTGAGGCTCTGCGCCACGTCCGTCCGAATCAGTTTGTAGCAGGTCGAAACGTCCGTGATGCGTTGACCGTAGAGCAGGCTGAAAACGTCGCTGAGCAACGTGCGCCCGAAGTAGAACAACCGCGACTTGTGTTCCCGCATCCCCAACGCCATCAGCCGCGACCCGTAAACAACGGCGTGCTTGCCCGCCTCAGCCGCCACCAACAGTTTGGGATATTCCTGCGGGTCATATTCCAAATCCGCGTCCTGCACGATGAGGAACTCGCCCCGCGCCATCCTAATCCCTGTGCGCACCGACGTGCCTTTGCCGTAGTTCTGCGGCTGCAGCACGATGCGAAGCGACTCCTCTCTCTGAGACGATATTTCTCGCAGAATGTCCCGCGTCCCGTCGGTCGAGCAGTTGTCCACGACGATAATTTCCTTGTCCACGTCGACGGCTTGCACCTTCTCAAAGAGCGCCCGAAATGTGTTCTGCTCGTTGTAAACCGGAATGATGACGGAGAGTTTCATTACCCTTGTATCTGCGCCATTCGGCTCTCGTCCCTCCGTCCGCATTGTCGGACGGATGCGTCCTTAAGGAAGGAACCAAAGAAGGAACCTCGCCAGTGTTTCGCTATTTATTCTAATCGCACGTAGAGGGCGTGTCAAATGGTATCCACCCTTTCACTCCTTGGATGCAGCCGCTAAAATAATGTGGTAGAACGGTCACAAGTAGACCGAAAGGGAGGCATTGATGGTAGAAAAAGATCCTTTTATCCCTCGCCGCGACAAGCGACGGGTGCGGACCATCCTAATTACCTTCATCGTCGCCATAGCCGGCGTCACAACGATGGTGATGATGCTTAACCGCCAGTCACCAAAGTTGGACCTCCGTCTGTCCCACGTCAAGCCGGGACGCGTAATCACCGAAGTCGGCTTGACGAAGTGGTATATCATCACCCGTCTGTCAGCCCGTTGGGTGAAAAAAGAGCAGCGCGATGGGGAATTAAGCGATGTGTATGAAGTGACAGGGCAGGTCAGAAAGAAGTATCAAGAGGTCCCTGACGTGGCGACCATCATCGTCAAACCCTACGTCGGGCTGATTAACGTCTCCACCAAGTCCCACGTCCTGCGGGATGTGATGGTCGGCGAAGCGAAGCCGTTCACCGTCGAGGTCGTTGACCCCACACAGGCAAGAGACCGTGGGGAGGACGTGAAAATCGTCGTCTCAGCGCATCCCAACGAGTGACCAGTGAGCAGTCACCGGTGAGCAGTCACGATGACAACTGGCTGCTGCAACGTGGCAAGGAATCTCTCCCCCCTTGTTCGTTCTGAGCGGGGCGAGGCATCAAACTGCTCGGTCATTTTGCTGCGTCGCACCATTTCGTTGACCGCTCACTGCAAATTGAACGGCAGGCTTCCCGCCCCGCCACTGGAGGGCTTGGGCGGCACGGCTAACTTCCTCTCCTTTTCCGCGAGGTCGTTGCGCTTGAGTTGCTTGAACTCCTCCGCTAACTGCGTATGAATGTAATACTGCTGGGGAGTGACTAAGGCGGACGCCTTCTTGAATTCCTCAATGGCTTTGGCGGTTTTCTTCTGCTCTTTGTAGAAGCGCCCCAGTTCCAGACGCACGTCTAACGACTCCTCGCGCTTCGACGCTTCCAGCAAGGCGTTCAACTGTCCTTTTTTGTCGCCGAGTTGATTGTAGGCTTGCGCCATCTGGAGGTAAATGGCCGCGGGGCTGATGAACGGGTCGTTGTAAGTGAGGGCTTGCCGGTAGAGTTTGACCGCCTCTTTCAATTGCTTCTTGCGCTCTGCGGGGTTGGTCACGGAGAAATCGTTCTGAATCTTATAGGCTTTGAGTTCGGGGTCGTAGATGTCGGTTTTTGCGTTCTTCTTCAGGTCTTGCAGATACTTCGACCACGCCTCGTTTTTCTTGGAGTCCTCAAAGGTGCGCAGATAGTTGTCCTTGCGCCGCGCGACGAGTTTGATTGTCTTCGCGCCGCACTTGGGACACGCCTTCGCCTCTCTGCCTTTTTCCGTCCAGTTGTAGGTGTGGGTTTTCTTGGGGCAGAGATATTCGCGCGTCGGCTGCGGTTTGGGGGCGTCCGGCGGCGTGCCGGGCGCAGGGGGCGGCGGGGGCGTCGTCTTCACCAGTTGAATGTCTTTGGCGTTGCACATGGGACAGGTCTTGGCTTCGCCGTAGGATTGCGTCCAAGTATAATCATGCTTTTTCTCTTCGCACTGGTAGTCAACGTCGTTGTAGTCCTGCGGCAGGTCCTCTTTGAGGTCCTCTAACTTCACGATGTAGTAACCGCTGGAGCCTTTGAAAACGTCGCTGACCTCGCCGGGCTTGAGTTTGCTGAAGACCACGGCATCGAACTCGTCGCCATACTGATATTTTTTATCCCCGCGTTTGAACCATTGCGCTTGTTCCGTCTGCTCTGGGGTGGGTTTGGCGGGCAGCCAGCCTTCAATCAAGCCGCCTTTGGCTTTCGTAGCGGCGTCGTCAGACTTCGCTTTGGCAACTTCGGCAAAATCCGCGCCCGCTTTAATCTCTTTGAGAATGGCTTCCGCCTTCGCCTTGGCGGCGGCTTCCGCTGCGCGGGCGTCGGGCTGCGGCTTGCCGGGCTGCGCGGCGGGCGTCTGCGTGCGCACGAAGATGAGACGCGCTTTCGCCTTCCGCTGGCTGGCGCGGTATTCCGCCTCTGTCGCTTTCACCCGCTCCTTGATGAGTTCCTGCAACTTCTGCAACTTCAACTGCTCCTCGGTGGCTTCGCGCTCTTCGGAGGAGACACTGTCCACGAGGTAGTTGATGTAGTCCTGTTCCGTGCCGTATTTCTCCTTAATTTCGCGGCGGAAGGCTTTCTCGCCGGTGCGGAACTTGACCATCATGACCTGCTGCGAGACCTGCTGCTGGATCTGTTCCGTGATTTCTTTGTTGGTGACACGCACGCCCTCACGGTCAGCGGCTTGCAATTGCAGCGTGCGCTCCTCGAGGTTGCGCAGGACCTGCTGCTTGAGGAAAGGCACCTGTGTCGGCCCCGCCCCGCCGAACATCCTCGCCTGCTCCCACTCCGCCCGCAGATGGGCGTTGAACTCCTCGCGGCTAATCGGCGTTCCGTTGACCGACGCCACCGGCGATGGCGCCATCGCTCCCACCGCTCGCCGTTCCCCGAAAGGCGTGGAGCCAAAGAAGAACAGACTGCCAAAGATGAACACCGCCACAAAGAAATACATCGCCCACCGCGTGTATCTCGCCATGTTTTTCTTCATGCGCATGATAGACATAAAACGACCTCTCCCTGAACGCGAAAAGTCACTAACCATGATGGAATTTTAACGGAATTGGAGGGGATTGGCAAGGCGATAAGTTACCGGGTCAACGCAGCCCATCGCACCACGCCGTCGCGGACGCGGCGGCGTGGGCGAGTTTTGACTTTACGAGTGAAGCGCAAACTTCCTCTGCAATGCTGCCAGTTCGTCGCGCAACTGGGCGTTGCGCTCTATCATGCCCTCGAGGGTGCAATCGCTGGACTTGCAGTAGTTGATGAACCTGCGCTCGGCGGCGTCCAACTCCTGCGCGGCTTGGGCGACGTGAGCAGCGATGTCGGAGGGGATGACGAGGACGCCGTGCTGGTCGGCGTGGAGGAGGTCGCCGGGCTGAATGACCACCCCGCCGACTTTGACGGGGATGCCGAAGTTTTCAATGTGGACGTAAGCGTGCGACACGCTGGGTGTAGCGGCGAACGCGAAGAACGGGACGGCACGCATTTCGTCCAAATCGCGCACGCTGCCATTGGTGACCGTGCCGATGCAGCCCAATGCCTTGTGGGCGTTGGCGTTGACCTCGCCCCAAAACGAGCCGACGGCGGGTGGGTTGTCCAAGTCCTGCACCACCACGACACGGGGGGCAGGAACGCTGAGGACAAACTTCCAATAATCACCGCGCCCGATTTGACGGTTGGGCGGCGCGGGTTGGTCGGCAGCGATCTGCACCGTCACCGCATACCCCACCATGACTCCCAACTCTGGGAACAGGCAGCGAATCTCCGGCGACAGAAAGCCCTGATTGCGCGGGCGCACGTTGAACAGTTCAATCGCATTGGAGATTGTCGGCGTATTGATGCGACGCAGCGCATCTAATTGCTCGGACGTGAGAGGCATGATATGGTCCTCAGAAGTTACGCAATTGCCTTTGTTCCTTTCCCCCTTCTCTCATCCCTCCCGCACGGGGAGGGATGAGAGAAGGGGGAAGACGGTGTCAGTAACTGCGTCACTTCTTCATCCTTTCGGGGAGGTATGTTTAACGTTCCAACGTTCTAACGTTCCAGCGATTTTACCCCCATCCTGCCGTTATGCTGTCTTGAGCGGCAACTTGATGAAGAACGTCGTTCCCTTGCCTTGCTCGCTTTCGACCCAGATGACGCCGTTGTGCGCGTCCACGACCCTCTTGACGATGCGCGTGCCTAACCCCGTGCCGCCGGGCTTGGTGCTGATGGCTTGCTCGGTGAACAGCCTCGCTTTCACCTCTTCAGGCATCCCCTTGCCCGTGTCGGCGACTTCAATCAAAAGATAATTTCCCTCGGGGAACTTGCCCTCCTGGGTCGCGCTGGTGCGCACGGACACGAAGCCGCCCGCGGGGGTCTCTGGCCAGGCGTTGTTGACGAGGTTGTAAACTGCATTGTAGAGCCGCTTTTTGTCAATCAGAATGGGCGGCACATCGCCCAATTCGTCCGTCCGCAGGGTGACCCCGTGCCGCTCGGCGACGCCCTTCAGCGCCTTGACGACGCTGAGGACGACATCGTTCACATTAAACAGTTCGAAGACCGGCTGGGCGATTTCCCCCTTCACGGCGTCAGCGATTTCGCGCACGCGTTCCTGCGTGGCGGTGGTGCTGTCCAGCACCATCTCAATCATCTCTGGATAGAGGTCGCGCAGCATCTGCACAGCCTCGCGCACCTGCGCCCCGTCCTGCGATTGTTCGATCACGCGGTCAAGGTCTGCAAACGTGCTGTGCAGTAACATCTCCAGCGTTTGCGTGCCGGTCTGGGCGGGAGTCATGAGGTTTTTGATGTCATGGCTGATGTCCCCCAAGTAGTGCATGATGGCAGCGGCTTTGGCTTCCTCATACAGGCGCGCGCTT
>JANWYM010000224.1 GCA_025055355.1 Abditibacteriales bacterium | reverse complement strand
AAGCGCTGCACGAACTCCCACAACTCCAACGCTGCGCGGTTGCGAGCATGATAACTGAGTGAGAAGTGCGTCACGAAGAAGTTGATGTGCCCTTTGGCGGTTTCCACTTCCGCCCGCAGCACGCTGCGCGGATGGCGGCGGTCGCGGGGGTCATCGGGGTCGCGCGAGAGCGCGAACGATTCGACCTTCCGCATGGGGTGACGACTCAACATGGCTTGCCCGATTTGCACCAGAGGGAATCGCCAATAGGTCGCCGCCGGTCGGAAGATGACGTGGTAGCCCAATCCCCGATTGATTTGCTCCGCCTGATTCCATCGGGCGCGCTGACACCACCAGTCGTTGCCGACCTCCTGCAACCCCACGAGGTCAGGGCGTTCGCGTTCTATCAGTTGACGGATGAGTTCACACCGCCGCCGCCACGGGCAGTGATAGTTCCCAATGTTGAGCGTGAGGACTTTCATCATCTTTGATTTTGGCGGATGGCGCAGGGAATGTCAAGCAGTCATTTTGTTGGGGGTCGGGTGTAGGATATGCCCGAACGGGTCCGGGACCCCAGTTGCGGCGATTTGTGTGCGAAGGGGTGTTCCCCTTCAAAAACAACCGCCTTACGGGAGGGCGACGCTCCAGCGGAGCCGACGGTGCGGCGGGAGCGCTTGGCTCGGCGGGAGCCTCGCCCTCCCGATGGGTGGGGCGGGAGTCATAAGGAATCACTCGCTCATTGACAGGATGGCTGTCGGTCACGTCGAATCATCACCTTGCGGAGATCTACTTCCTACGCAGGAGGTCTACGTGAAAGAGGAAGCCCAAAACGGGAATGGCTTGAGTCTGACCAACAAAATCCTCATTGGCATCGTGGCAGGGGTGGTGGTGGGCTTCGCATTAGGCGAGAAATCCACTTCCCTCAAGCCAGTCGGGGACATCTTCATCCGCCTGCTGAAGATGGTTATCGCGCCGCTGATTCTATGCGCCATCATCACGGGTGTGGCGTCGCTGGGCAACCTTCTGAGTTTAGGGCGTTTGGGCGGGAAGGCGTTGCTCTGGTATGTCTGCACCGGCACGCTCGCCATCACGAACGGCTTGATTATGGTCAACCTCATCCGCCCCGGCGTCGGCTCGCATCTGAAAGTCCTGCACGACCCGACCATTGAGCAGAAGTATCAAGCCCCGAACCTCATCCACGACGTGCTGTTGAAAATCGTGCCGGAAAACGTCTTTGAGTCGTTGGCGAACGCAGAGGTGCTGGCGATTATTTTCTTCGGCGCGATGGTGGGGGCGGCGCTGATGTCCCTGGGCAAGGACGGCGAACCGTTGCTGGCGCTCATGCGCAGCCTCAACGGCGTGTTGATGAAAATCGTGATGTGGATTATGCAGGTCGCACCGTTGGGCGTGTTCGCGCTCCTCGCGGCGTTAGTCGGCGAGACGGGCACGAAGGCGTTCGTGCCGCTGCTCAAATACATCGCCACAGTCCTGGTCGGCTTGGCGGTGCACTGGGTTGTGCTGCTAACGATTCTGACTTTCATCGCCCGCCGCAATCCCCTGCGTTACGTGCGCGCCGTCGCCCCTGCTCTGGCGACCGCGTTCGGCACGGCGTCGTCATCCGCGACGCTGCCGGTGACTTATGAATGTCTGGTCGAGAAAGCGGGCATCTCGCAGCGCGTCGCGTCGTTCTTTTTGCCCGTCTCCTCGATGATTAACTCCGACGGCACCGCTGTTTACGAAGCCGTCGCCGCCGTGTTCATCGCTCAAGTTGTGGGGATCCACCTGAGTCTGCCGCAGCAAGTCACCGTATTTATCACCGCGATGGCTGCTTCCATCGGCGCGCCCGGCATCCCCAGCGCGGGACTGGTCACCATGGCGGTGGTGCTCAAAGCCGTCCGCCTGCCCGTCGCGGGTATCAGCCTCATCCTCCCTGTGGACCGTCTGCTCGACCAGTTCCGCACGATGACCAACGTTTTGGGCGACTGCGTGGGCGCGGCGATTTTGGAGAGGACAGAGCAGGGGTCTCAGAGGGACCCGTAGGAACAGGCAAAGAGCCCGTAGATAGTGAAGCCTTGACTCGAACGCCGGAGGCATGGGTCTATGGGCGCGTCGCTCTTGGCAAATTCAGCCTCACTTCCTCAACGCGGTCCCCGATGTTCCTAAACGGTATATCCTCACCGATGGAAACGGATACAACCAATCGTGCGGCACGTAGGACGGAACGACGCGCCAACCCCACAGGCGGGGAGGGTTTGCAAAGGTCTTCACCAATATGTAGCCCTCCGCCTTGAGCGCTCGCAAGAACGCCGTCCATTCCTTCCGCTGCAGCCGCTTCTCTTCGCACCATTCAAACTCGCTCATCACAAAAAATTGGGGGCGTTTTTCTTTGAGGATGGACGTATCCCACCCTGTGATGACGAACTTGTATTGCCACCGAGCCCGCTCCGCCTCAAACTGCGCTTTGGTTTTCGTGCCCCCGTTGAACTCCGTCAGCGGGGGCGTCTGGAACCAGGGGATTTGCAGGAGCCCCACGGACGCGCCTTTGTATTGTTGCATCCAGGCAGCGGCGGCATCGCGGGGATCGGGGCGGGCGAAGACGGCAACGTGCGCGAGGGTGTAAAGCAGCGCGTAAACCAGCGCCAAAGAGCGCACCGCTCGGCGCAGCAGCTCCTGTCCATCGGGAGGGCGCGTCCACTTCCATGCCTCAATCCACTGCGCGGCATACAGCGCCAGCAGCGGGGTGAGCGGCAGCGTATAGCGCAGAAAGCGCACCTGCACCGAGCCGATGAGAAAGAAGTAAGGCACGACGAACGCTGCCAGCATCCAGTCGCGCGGCTTGCGCTCCCAGAGCGAACCCAAAAATCCCAGCACCGACAGCACCAGCAGCGGCGCGCTCAGGGCGATGGGCAGATTGAACGTGAGATGATACCAGAACCCGTTGCCCGTGTTGACGAAAATCAGCCCATGCCCCTGATGCACATGCCGCCATTCTTCCATGAAGTTCTTATGAAACTGCGGAAAGTCCAGCAGCGCATAGGGACAGGAGAGGAGAAAGGCGACAGCGGCGGCAAAGAGCGTGAGAAGAAGGGCAACGCCAGAGGGTGGAGGGTTGAGAGTTGAGGGTTCAGAGTCAGGCTCTCCTACGGTTTGAGGCTTAACAGTTGAAAGTTCATTGTGAGAGATTGACCCCGCGTGTTCGGCACTCGCTGACCTGTCCGCTCCCGCCCTGAACTGTAAACCCTTAACCCTGACGATGTGGGC
Organism: Abditibacteriales bacterium; assembly: GCA_025055355.1. Classification (GTDB taxonomy): domain Bacteria; phylum Armatimonadota; class Abditibacteriia; order Abditibacteriales; family JANWYM01; genus JANWYM01. Next base: position 3,620 of record JANWYM010000224.1, on the reverse strand, counting down.
AGCGAACGCACACAGCATCACGATACCCGCATTGTATTTGCACGCCCCAGCCCACCCCGCGCTCAAGCCCGCCAGCGCATACCAGCGCATTGCCGGCGCGGTGAGGATATGCGCTGCGCTTAGGAGCGACAGCGTGATGAAGAACGTTGCGGGAACGTCCACCGTCGCGTAGTGGGAGTGAACGACATGCCCGGGCAGGACGGCTAAGAACATCGCAGCGACCCGTCCAACGGTCTCGTTGCAAAGCGTCCTGCCGATGAGAAACACGACGCCTACCGTCAGCGTGCCGAACACGACGGTGATGAGCCGTGCTACAAGGTGCCATCCTCCCAAGTCGTTGATGAAGCCCAGCGCGAAGGCTATCGTGCCCACGAAGAACGTCAGGTAAATCGTGAGGCTGCCGTAGTTGAAGAAGTGTGGGTTGAGGTCGCCACGCGCCAGCATCCACGCGGCACGCCCGGCGATGTCAAATTCGTCGGGATGATAAGAGTGAAGATGCTGCGCGTTGGGAATGCCCCAGCGCAGTCCATACAGGCGCAGGACGAAGGCGAGCAAAAGAATCAACGTCAGGGCGAGCCGGTTTTTCCAGCGCACAGGAGGATTCATGGGTTCCACGCCAACCTCAATCGCCAACTAAAAATCGCCTCGGATTGTTGACCAGCAAGTCTTGTATCGCTTCTTCGCGGATGCCTTCGTCGCGCAAGCGCGGGATGAACTTGGTCAGCACAAAATCCAGTCCCGGACCGCCGCCGTAACTGCGCCAGTAACTCGGACGCCCCAAGTCATTGCCCAGTAGAATCTGCCCGCCCAGCCCGGCGTCTATCAGTCGCTTCAGGACGTTGATGCGCACTTCGTCAGGACCGTATTTGACCTTGCCCGCGCAGTCGTAGCCCAGATACACACCCGCGGCGGCGATGCGGCGGTGCAGGTAGAAATCGGGGTTCCTGTCCATGTGCGACAGACAGATACACTGTGGCGCGACGCCTTCGCCGACGAGCACTTCCACCTGTTCCCAACCCATCGTGCCGGCTTCGGTGTGGGTGATGATGGGCACGCCCGTTTCCTGGTGCACCTTCGCCGCGATGCGCAGCAGTTTGCGGTCAAACTCGTTCATCGTGTTGTAGCCGCTGCCGCCTTTGACAATCCCGGCTTTGGTGTCTGTGCCATCAATGCCGTGCGTGATGTCGCGCACGCAACGGCGAACCAGTTCGGCTTCGGGCGTGTCCCACACCCAGCGATCGCAGTAGTAGGGCTTGTTGAACCCGGTGATGACAATGATGTTTACTTCAGGCACAAGTTCCGCCACGCGGCGCACTTTTTCGATGCAGCGTCCGAAGTCAATGGCGGACATCTCGATTATCGTCTTCCCACCCGCCTGCGCCCACGTCCGCAACTCCGCTGCGGACTTCTCCACGTCGTTGAGCGCAAAGTCGCGGTCCTCGCGCAGCAGCCACGCGGGGGCATCGAAGCACAGGTGCTCGTGGTAGTCCACGATGCCCAGTTCATCGCCCGTGATAGAGCCGAACACGGTTGGAATCGTCTTCACGTTCAATCACCTCGCTCTTGTTCGGCGGGGTGCGGCGAGTTCCTCTTTGGTTCCCGCTCTGATCGAGTTTGTGCTATACTCCACCGGTGAAACATTGCCTCGGTGCAAGTGTCCGATGGGGCAGAAGAGCAAAGAAGGACGAAGTGCATTACGCAGAATTTGCGGCTTGCGTTTTGTAGGGGCGGCGCGCCCCCATCAGCCTTATTTTGCGGTTCAAAATCGGGCTGGCAGAGACGCCCCCCCCTACGAATGTCCCTGAACAGAGCGAGACTGCAAGTTTTGCGTCATGCACCCGAGTGATGTCATGCGTGCATGGCGCTATGTGTGCTTGATCGGTTTGTGGGCGGCTCTGGGCAGCGTCACGGCGACGGGCGCGGGGTTGCAGGGTATCGTGACCGCCGTGCGCGGGGACGTTGTTGAACTGAGTCTGGGCAGCAAAGACGGCGTGAAGAAGGGGATGGTGTTCATCGTCAAAAACCGCTCTGGGCGGGCGGCGCGCGTGCAGGTGACGGCAGTCAAGGTGACACGCGCGACGGCGCGCGTCGTGCAGAAGCAGGGCATCATCGCCGTCGGCGATGCCGTTGCGATAGAACGGCAGGGCGGAATGACGGTGGAGGGGCATCCGTTGGCGCCAGACGAAGAGGCTTTTCCGGATGCCTCTCCTCTCACATCGCCGCCCGTCCCTCTCGGCAAAGTCGCCTCGCCGCCGACCGAAGAACAGCGCGAGGTCGCTGCCCCTCCACCTTCCGCCAATACGCCTGAGGAACCGCCCGTGAAGAAGCCCGAAGAAGTCCCCGTTTCGCAGCGGGTGGCGCGGCTGGAGTCAGCGGTGGTGTTGGTGGAGGTCACGGCGCCCAGCGCGCTCTATTGGACGACGGGCGTGGTGGTGTCGCAGGACGGTTACGTCGTGACGTGTGGGGAATACATCGCTTTCAACTCGGTGGTTCACGTTTACGTCCTGAACGACAAGCGGTATCCCGCGAAGGTAGTGGACAAACGCGGGAGTTTAGCCCTGCTGAAATTGGCGGTGCTGCTGCCGGGCGTCGCCGTCGTGGACTTGCAGCAGATGAGCAGCCTTGAGCCGGGCACGCGGGCGATGGCGTTGGGCTATCACCTGCCGCCGTTGATGGTGCTGCACGGACTGTCCTTCAAAGCCACTACCGCGTGGGGGACGTTCGGGGATTTGCATTCCCGGGAAGACAAAGAGAGCGTGCTGGAGGTGGACATGGAACCCGACATCGGGTTTCTGGGCGCGCCGGTGTTTCGGATGGACACAGGGCAATTTGCGGGTATTATCACCTCGATTCGCACGCGCTCCGAAGACAACGCCCGCCAAGCCGGTGTCCTCACGTTACACCGCACCTTGACACTGCTGACGCCGACGGACGTTGTGCGCGAGTTCCTGCAATCCCACAAGGTTCGACTCGGCGCGCGCGATGAAATTCCCATCCTCCCCACAGACGGCACGCCCAAACCGCTGTCGCCCGGCGACACGCTCAACCTGCGGCTGCTGCCGCCCAACCGCGAACTGCCGAGCCTGTTTCATCAGCGGTATCGTCTGGGTTTGGGAACGTCCTATCGGGAGGACATCGTTGCCGACGCCTGCTATCGTTTTTTGGGCAGAGTGCCGTCGGCGGTGAGCGAGCCGCTGTTCGACCGCGAGAGGTTGTTCTTCGGCAGCCTCAACGGACGCTTCTACGCCTTCGACCCGCTGCGAGGGGAGGCGGAGACGTTCTGGGCTAACGAAGGGGTCGCGTTTCTCTATGCGCCGGCTGCCAACCGTGAAGTGGTGTGCGCGACAGCGGGTGCAGTCAACCTCTCCCCGCGCGCGCGGAACAACTTCCTGCGGCAGTTGGCGGCGATGGCGGCGCGCGTCATCACGGCGAACGTCGTGATGCCGCAGGTGCGCGAGGTCGTGCCCAACATCTCGGACGTGGGGCTCCTCTACGTTTGGGACCGCGCCACGGGCGAGGTCAAGTGGGTCTACCGCACGCGGTTTTTGGGACCGCCGAAGATCGTCGGCCAGCGCGTTTACTTCGCGGGGCTGGATGTGCTCGGCGCGCTGGACCTCGAA
>JANWYM010000223.1 GCA_025055355.1 Abditibacteriales bacterium | reverse complement strand
GTCAAAATGTTTCGAGACGTTTGAGGAAAGGACCCGAAGATGAAACGAACGTATCAACCGAAGCGCATTCCACGCAAGCGCGAGCATGGGTTTCGGAAACGGATGTCCACGCGCCAGGGGCGGGCGGTGTTGCGCCGCCGCCGTCAGAAGGGGCGCTATCGGCTCACGGTATAAGAGCGGCACGATTGATCAATTGGTCAACTCGGCAATTGGTCAATGAGCCGATGAGGGAAAGTGCTACCGAAGGCGGAGCGACTGCGCCGCAGGAGGGATTTTCAGACGGTCTTGCGCACGGGACGGCGCATGCATCATCCTCTGGTGACCCTGTATTTCCTGCCCCGCGCCGCAGGGGGGCGACTTGCGGCTTTCGTCGTCGGGCGGCGCGTCAGCAACAAAGCCGCGCGGCGGAACAAAGTGCGCCGTCGTTTGCGCGAAGCGTATCGTTTGCGGCGACATCAGGTGAAGTCCGACGTTTGGCTTATCTTCGCCGCGCAGCCGGCGGCTGGCAAAGCCAACTTTCACCAACTCGCTGCCGCCGTCGAACAGTTGCTGCGGCAAGCAGGATTGTGGGCAGACCGGGACAACATGACCTCTGAACAACGTGACCACTGACTTGCGCACGACGCTGGGCAGCGATCAGTGGTCAGTCGTCATTCGAGATGGCTATGCGCTGGCTCGTTCTCACTCTCATTCGGGCGTATCGCCTGTGCCTTTCGCCGTTTCTTCCGCCGGCGTGCCGCTTCACGCCGACTTGTTCGGCGTATGCGCTGGAAGCCATCGAGAAACATGGCATGATACGGGGTGGATGGATGAGTCTGCGCCGTTTGCTGCGCTGCCATCCGCTGCATCCGGGGGGCTTCGACCCGGTCGAATAACCGTCATAAGCAGGTGTTTCAATGAACAACCAGAATCAACAGGTCGCTCGGCAGATGTTCATCGTCATGCTGATTTCCATCGGGCTGTCGTTCGCCCTGATGAACCTCCTCTTCCATCCCGGCGGCTCACAACACCCGACACAGCCATCTGACTCACCGCCGCTGAGGTGGAGTTACGAAGACAATCCCAACGGCGAAGAGGTCAGAAAAAAGGCGACCGATTTAGCGCGTGAGACGCTGGACGTTCAAGTTCCCCGCAGCCGCGAAGAGGCGGAAAACGCCATCAAAACCGCGATACAGTCGTGGACGCCGAGGAACAAAGATCGCTATCCCGATAGTGAGATCCAAGCCGCGCGTTGGCTGCGCGCGGGTGTCCTGTGCCAAAGGAGCCAAGAAGCCCGGCTGTTCCGTAACGGGGAGGACCTGTTCAATTGGCTCAGTGGCGAAGCGCGTCTCGTTGACAGCAGAGAATTTGGCAACCAAGATGACCCGACGCGCCGGTTCCCTGCCACAACGGTTTTTGAGCAACTCCTTAAGCACTATCCCTACTCCGTGTTGGCGCATACAGCGCAGGTTCACAAATATCTCGCCGTTCCTCCCCAGGAGCGCGTGATAGGCACTGCCCCCTTCAAGGAATTTGAGGGCTACGTATATCAGGTCGTGGACCGCCGCGAACATCCCCACGAGACCCCACACGTGCCGGTTTTTCTGGTGGAGCGGGGGCAGTTTCAAGTCGCCGAGTATCTGGAAGTAGCAGCGCGGCTGCTGGAGCCGGAATATCAAAAAGGCTGGCGCTATCAGATGATGGATTTTCTCGTCAAACTTCTGCGCTATATTCCCGGCACCCAGTCCAAGTCCTCCCCCTTCTCGGCGCAGGGGTTAGCCATCATCTTGTTTGCGGTGCTGGTGCGGCTGGCGCTGGCGCCGCTGACGCATGCCCAGTTCCGCGCTATGAAGGACATGCAGAAGAAGATGCCCGCGTTTCAGGCGGAGATGAAGAAACTGCAGGAGAAATACAAAGACCGCAAAGATCAGATGAAGATGTATCAGGAGATGCGCGCCCTGCAGAAGAAACACGGCGTCAACCCGTTCGGAAACGTCGGCTGTCTGCTTATGCTGATTCAGATGCCCATCCTGTTCACGCTCTACTACGTCATCCAACATTACCAATTCCAGTTCCAGAACGCGCATTTCCTGTGGATGAGCAACCTCGCTCGCCCAGACCTTTATCTGATAGGATTATACGTCCTCAGCATGATCCTTCAGTCCAAGTTGATTAGTATGACGCAGCCGCCGCCTGACCCAGAGCAGGCTCAGATGCAGAAGATGATGACTTACCTCATGCCCATCCTGTTCGCGTTCATATTCAAAGGTTTCCCCGCCGCGCTCATTCTCTACTGGTTCACCTTCAACGTCATCTACACGGCGCAGCAGTATATTGTCATGCGCGAGGGACAGGGGACGAGCCAAAAAGGTCTTAGCGGCATCATGAAGACTCTGAACCCCTTAGCCTCTTCGTCCAACGGCAGCGGCGCGTCTGTGCCCGATGAAGAGGTGGTGCCTCCCCGCCCGGACAAGGAAAAGGCGGCGACGATGCAAGCAGGAGGCATGATGTCGGGGCGCAAGGCGAAACGCAAACGGCGGAGACGATAGCCATGAAAACCATCGAACAACGCGGGAAGTCTGTGGAAGACGCGGTTGAACGAGCGTGCGCTCAGTTGGGCGTCACGCGTGATCGGGTGGAAGTGGAAGTCTTAGAGGAGCAAAAAGGCGGACTGTTTGGCTTACTCGGTCAGCCCTCGGTTTTGGTGCGCGTCACGGTCAAAGAGGGGGCACATCCAGGGAGCGACGTTCCGACCGCGTCGGCGGTGGCTCCCGTCGCGGAGCACGTCGAAGACGCTCAGTTGACCGAAGCAGAGCCCGCTACTCCTCCTCCCCCCACAGTGGAAGCAGCCCGCGCGCTGGTGCAAAGTATCTTAGACGCAATGGAGGTCGGCGCGACGGCGACGGTGTTAAGTGCGACCGAGGCTGCAGAACCCGGCGGGCGGCAGGTCCTCATTGACCTGGTGGGCGACGAAAGCGGCGTTCTCATCGGGAAATACGGGCAGACGCTTTACGCCTTGCAATACCTCGTCAACATCATCCTCAACAAAGGCAACCCCCATCCCCTCAAAGTGTGGCTGGACGTGCAGGGCTACCGCAAGCGGCGCGAGGAGAGTCTGAAAACCGTCGCCCGCAACGCCGCCGCCCGCGCCAAACGTCAAGGGCGCAAGGTCAAACTCGAACCGCTGCCCATTCACGAACGGCGTATTATCCACCTGACCCTCCAAGACGACAAAGCCGTCTTCACCTACAGCGAAGGCGAAGAGCCCAACCGCTACGTCATCGTCGCGCCCGTGAATGAGCGCAGTGCTGAGAGACCTGAACGCCGAGGCGGCGGCGCCAGCGGACGGGGCAAGGGCAGGGGACGCAGCAGTTCTGGTCACCGCAGCCGAGAGCGTGGCGGCGCCAGCGGGCGCCCCTCCAGCGGACGCCGATTCGCCCCCCGCGATACCAGTGAGTGGGACGAGGCATGGGCGCAGTTGGAAAACGAAATGAAGGCGAAGGGGGAAGAGGAGCAAGGGTAGAAGCCTACCCCCCAAACGCAGAAGCAGAGCGCCCCGAACTGGTTCGGGGCGCTCTGCTACCCCATCTCCAACAAGTTGAGGGACTCCGTGAGCGGAGAAACGGCGTCACTGGGGCATCGGAACGGGCGGTAGGTGAGGTCTCAGCCAGACCTCCCGTTCACTTACGACTCAGGCAACGGTGTTATGCCCTCCCTGCGCTACTTCCTCTGCAGGACGCTTTGAACTTCGCGCACGATGTCCACCGCCGTCAAGCCGTATTTTTTCAACAAGTCAGCGGGCGCGCCGGATTCGGCGTAAACGTCGCCGAGGTTGACGAAGCCCATCGGAACGGGACATAACCTCGCTGCGGCGGTGGCGACGACGCTACCCAAGCCGCCGTGCGCGAGGTGTTCTTCTGCCACGACCATCGCGCCCGTGTCGCGTGCGGCGGCAACAATAGCCTCTTCATCAATCGGCTTGACGGTGTGCATGTCGAGGAGACGGGCGGAGATGCCCTGGTCCGCCAGCAGGTCGGTGGCTTCCAGCGCGGCAGCAACCATGATGCCGTTAGCGATGATGGTGACATCTTTGCCGTCGCGCAGTTGGATCGCTTTGCCCAACGTCAAGTGGCAGCCGTCCTCATAGACGACGGGAACGTTCGGGCGACCCACGCGGAGATAGCACGGTCCGTTGTGCGTCGCAATCGCTCGCGTCGCCGCGCGGGTGGCATGCTCGTCGGCGGGCACGACGACCGTGAAACCGGGCAGCGCGCAAGCGAGCGCCACGTCCTCAATCCCCATCTGCGACGGACCGTCCTCACCGATGCTGATGCCCGCGTGGCTGCCGACAACCTTCACGTTCATCTCCGGGAACGCTACCGACATTCGCAACTGGTCAAAGGCGTTGCATAGGATGAAGCAGGCGAACGAGGCGACAAACGGCACCTTGCCGCACGCCGCCAGCCCGCCCGCGATGCTCACCATGTTCGATTCCGCAATCCCGACGTTCCAGAACCTATCGGGAAACTCCTTCGCAAAATACTCTGTCCGCGTCGAGTTGTTTACGTCGCCGTCCACGACGACGATGTTCGGGTTCTCGCGTCCCAACTCGCGCAACGCCTCCCCAAAGGCATCGCGCGTCGCTTTGCCCATCTTCAGTGGCATAAGTTGCAAGCAGAATCTGCCGCAGAGGGCGCAGAGGGCGCAAGAGGATTGAGCGAACGCCGCTCCCTGCGTTCTGTGCGCCCTCCGCGGTCAATCAAAATCCCAACTCCGCCAGCGCTTTCCTCGCCTCTTCGGGTTTTGCCGCCCGTCCGTGCCAGGAGAAATCGGCTTCCATGAACGACACACCCTTGCCCTTCACGGTGCGGGCGATGATGACTTGGGGCTTGCCTGTGACCCGTCGCACGCGGGCGAAAGCATCGGCGACTTGCTCCAAGTCATGCCCGTCAATCTCCAGCGTCTCCCAGCCGAAGGCGCGCCACTTGTCCGCCAGCGGGCGAATGTCGAGGACGTCCCACATCTCACCGGTTTGCTGACGGTGATTGAAGTCGACAATCGCCGTGAGGTTATCAACCTTATGATGCACTGCCGCCATCGCCGCTTCCCAGACCTGCCCCTCGTCGTTCTCGCCGTCGCCTAAAATTACGTAAACGCGATAGCCCAACCCGTCGAGGCGCGCCGCGAGCGCATGCCCAATCCCGATGGAAAGCCCTTCGCCCAACGACCCCGTCGAGGCTTCAATGCCGGGCAGTTTGCGACGGTAACTGGGATGCCCTTCAAGCGGGCTGCCCAATTGGCGCAGCGTCATCAAATCTTCAATGGGAAAAAAACCGGCTTCCGCCAGCGTCGCGTAAAGTCCGGGGCAGCCATGCCCTTTGCTGAGAATCAGGCGGTCGCGCTCGCGCCACCAGGGGTCTTTGGCGTTGTAGCGCAGCACGCCCCCGAAATACAGCGTCGCCAAGATCTCCACCATCGAGAGCGCGCTGGACGGATGCCCCGACCCCGCCGCCGTCGTCATCTCAATGATGTGCTTGCGCAGGAGGCGACATTTTTCCTTCAGTTCAGGCACGGATAACTTCCTCTGTTCCATCGTTCACCTCAAAATCGCTTATCGGCTCTTTATCTTATCAAGTTTTCAGGTGGCGCGCAATTCTTACAAAAGTTACGCAGTTGCTGAGCCCTCACCCCTCCCACGAGGGGAGGGAAGAAGCGCGAAACGCAAAAAACTCAGTCCTGATGTCATTGCGAGCGCCGCGAAGCCATCCCCTGCGGTAGGGACGGCTGCCTGAAGGGGTTTGCTTCGCTCCGCTCGCAATGACGTTTTCATACAACTGTTCCCAAAGGGACACCACGCCGCATGAAAATCGTCCTCGTCGTCGGTCGTTTTTGAGGTTCGAGAACGAGGACGACGACGATCTTCAGAGGAGAAGGCGAAACGCAAAAGTTTGGTTGTCTTGTTGCATCCTGGCTACTCTGTCTAAAGATTGAGCCATCGCTTGTGGACTTTGCACACCATCGTATAGGCCGGGTCGAAGACGTTACCCACATCATACTCAACGCACTGCCCCAGCAGGATGTTCGCGCCCAAAGCGTCGAGACCGTAGTCTTGTTGCAGCCAGCGCAGCATCTCCGTCGTGGCGTGCTGCACCGCTTGGTCCAGGGGGCGAGCGTTGCCGACGGTGAAGATATAATTATCGTCTTCGCCCCGAGGCCAGTGGATACGCTTGCCTTTGAGGAGGCGGACGGTGAACTGCACATCAAAGGAAGTTTCAATGCCCGTGCCGACGATTTCGCCGTCCCCCTGAACGGCGTGCCCGTCGCCGACGTGCAGGAGCGCCCCGGGCACGAACACGGGCAAATAGACGGTAACGCCCTGGCGGAATCCACGATAGTCCATATTGCCGCCGTGTTCAGCGGAGGTTGCGGTGGAAATCGTCTGTCCGCGCGGCGGCGCGACGCCGAAGCAGCCCAACATTGGGTCAAGCGGGATCGTGAGGTTGCCCAACTTCGTAGCGGGTTCGACGAGCGTCGCCGTCCCCTGCTCACGGTCAATGCGCCACCGCGCCCGTCCGCCCTCCGGCAACTCAGGCACGAACCATGGGTCAACGACGTTCGCCGCCACGACGGTGCCCGTGTAGCCCCAGTCGCGGTTCGGATAGAGGCGGTCAAAGTGAACCACCAGCGTATCGCCCGGCTCCGCGCCCTCGACGTAAAACGGACCCGTCTGCGGGTTGCCGCCCGGCGTCACCTGCTCACCGCTGGCGTCACGCCCGCCGGCGTCAACAGTGGTCGTTATGACAGTATCGCCATCGGCAATGCACAGCACCGGCTCGTGTGCCCCGATGGCGGTGTGATAATGGGTGGGTCGAAAATGGTGGGTTGCCATGCTATCGCTCCCGTCTATAGGTTAGCAC